>JAPULC010000414.1 GCA_027295305.1 Gammaproteobacteria bacterium | reverse complement strand
AAATCAACGGATTGCAACTGGTGGCAGATTGAAACGAACAAAATGCCCGTTAAGCGATTGCGGGCTCGGGTGTCGTATCGCCGGATTCCCAAGCGAGATCGAGCCAACATAGCGCAGTAATTCCTCACTGAAACGTCGCTTCCGATTTCAGCCTAGTGGAATGACCGAAACAAAAGTCCCCTATTGGGATTCCGTTTATTGGTGATTCATGCGAGTCTGAGCCATCGGCTCAGGAATTTCAATCACCGCCACCGATCGCCGCCGTTTGGAGCGGATTGTCGGCGACCGAAACGCGCGGCAGAAGCATGTCTGGCGGGCCCGGATCGTGCTTCTGAGTGCCGACGGGCTCGGGACCAGCGCGATCGTGCGGGCCACGGCCAAATCGAAGAAGACCGTCTGGCGATGGCAGGCACGGTTTGCCGAGGCCGGGGTTGCCGGACTTCTGGTGGACAAGACGCGGCCTCCGGGCAAGGCGCCGGTCGCTGCGGACAAGGTGGCCGAGGTGGTGCGCCTGACGCAGGCGCCGCTGCCTCATGAAGCGACCCACTGGACGGCGCGGGCGATGGCGAAGGTGGCAGGATTGGCGGTCTCGACGGTGCAGAAGATCTGGAGGGCGCATGGTCTGGCCCCCCATCGCTGGCGCGTCTTCAAGCTCTCCAAAGACCCCGCCTTTGCCGAGAAGCTGCACGATATCGCAGGGCTCTATGTCAGTCCGCCCATGCACGCCGTGGTGCTCTCGGTCGATGAAAAGAGCCAAATTCAGGCGCTTGACCGCACCCAGCCCGGTCTGCCGCTCAAGAAGGGCCGTGGCGCGACCATGACCCACGACTACAAGCGCAACGGCACCACCACGCTGTTCGCGGCGTTGAACGTGCTGACCGGCGAGGTCTTCGGCAGGAACATGGCCCGCCACCGGCATCAGGAGTTCATCCGTTTCCTGAACGCGCTGGAGCGCAAGATCCCTGCCGGCAAGGTGGTCCACGCGATCCTCGACAACGTCTCATCGCACAAGACCCCGGAAGTGCAGCGCTGGCTCGCACGCCACCCGCGCTGGACATTCCACTTCACGCCGACATCCAGTTCATGGCTCAACGCGGTCGAGGGCTTCTTCGCAAAGCTGACCCGCCGCCGCCTGAAGCACGGTGTCTTCCATTCTGTCGTCGACCTGCAGGCCGCCATCAACCGCTTCATCGCCGAGCACAACGAAACAGAGGCCAAGCCCTTCATCTGGCGTGCCGATCCTGACCAGATCATCGCCGCCAGAAACCGAGGGTTCCTCGCATTGGGACAGTCCACTATCAGCTGAGCCACGACTCATGTGCGGTCCGCTGGGAGGTTGCGAAAGCTCAGATCTCGATCAGTGATCCCGCCCCTGGTCGGTCATAGCCAAAGATGCTCTGCAGCCGGCCCTGGATGTCGAATGAGATGCAGTGGACAGGCAGCAGCCGCGGGATTTTCTCGGCGCGAAACCACTCGATCGTCTCATCGACCGCCGGTTTCTCCGGATGAACCAGATGGAACCCGCCGATCACGGCATGTAGGGGCTGGCCGGTCACCTCCCGCGCATGGATGCAGATGTTGCAGATGCCAGAATGCGAGCAGCCGGTGACGACCACTGCGCCCTTCTCGGTACGGAAGGCCAGGGCGGTGTCGTCCTCCATTGGGTCGTCATAGTAGTAGCCACGCTCGAACGGCGTCACCCGAGGCACCTGTCCGAGAAAAAAAGCCCCCGGGGTAATCTCGAGCGGCTCCGCCGTCGCTACGATCTCGAAGTCGCTGCGGATCCGCGCCTCGATCTCGTCATAGGCATGGGGCACGTCCCGGTCCGCCGGCTCGATAAAAGGATCGAGAAGCGCCGTCATCACACGGGGATGCAGGATCAACTGCTTGCGGGTCTTGAAGGGGTGGAACAGCAGGCCCCGCGTGTGGTCACTATGGAAATGCGACAGCGCCACCACGTCGGCGGTCTCCAGATCGATCCCGGCCGTCTCGGCGTTGCGCCGCCAGACATCCGAAAAACCGGTATCGAAGAGAATACGCGTCTCGCCATGCTCGATCCACGCCGAGAACCCCCACTCCGCCAGCCAGCAGAGGTCCGATACGAGATTCTCGTTGAGCAGCCGAATCTTCATCCAAGATCCCCGATGTCATCGCTTTCGGTGAGTTTGCAGCCGAGTGAGGTGCCGATCAAGCGAAAGGGAGCGCGCATGCCGTGTCGGATCGTGCGCGCTTCTGTCGGCCACTTCGATAACTACAGCTTGGGTTCCAAGCGTCAGAGTCAATCCACTAGGACCGTCAGAATTGGCTCTTATTCAGCCAAGCGTCCAGCGCCACGTATGTCGGTTTTGGGTCATGAGTTGCCCTTCGCCGTGACTCGGAATACGGCATCCTCTGGCTAGGGAGAATGCTTCCTCGCCATCAACACGCCGGGCTTCGCCTTCAGCGCGTCCGCGATCCGATCACCTCCACGGAAATCCTGAGACATTGGAGCGGGACCGCGACATCCGTACTGGGTTGCGAAACAGGAGCTACGACGTCATCGAGATCGTGGTGAGCGTTCTCGATGACGAAGGTGCCATGGTGCGGCACTTCCGC
>JAPULC010000413.1 GCA_027295305.1 Gammaproteobacteria bacterium | reverse complement strand
GGTGACAACCGTGAACCTCACCGTCCCGCAGTGACATTGTCCCTCTACGACAATCGCACTCATATTTCACTCCAGTCGCGAGCTCGCGCTGCCAGATAACCCCACGTCGAAGGCCTCGGCAAGGCGTGAGCGCCATTTGCTTTCGGGGTTCGTGTGGTTAATATACCCGGCGCAATGACCAGCAACCTCGCGAACAATCGATCGATAGGCCCGGCACCGGTGCGTGAGTGGTGGTTGGGTGCATTTTCCGGATACGTCTATTTCGGCCGGTCGTAGCACGCCTTCGACATAATCGGAAGGCAGTGCTGGCTGCCTTCCCGGAAACCCCGCGAGGCAGTCGGTCTCTCGGGGTTTTTTGATGCGCCTGTTTCGCGCGGGCGAGGATGCGCAGTTCGCAGAGCGAACTGCAAAACCAGAGCCCCTCGGGCTCGGGTCCCCGAAGGGCTCGGGTCAGTCAACAATGGGTATCGACCATGTCGCCACACAGACTAGAGAACATCAACGTGCTTGCGCAGGAGGTCCTGACGAGGCCCGAGAGCCTGAAAGCCGAGCAGCCGATCACCGAGACTGCGAGCAATACAGTTCACGCTGGGCGCGGTGCCATCCAGGAGATCCTGGATGGAAACGATCATCGCCTGGTCGTGGTCGTCGGGCCCTGCTCTATCCATGACACCGAGGCGGCAATGGAGTACGCCGGGTTGCTGAAGGAGCTGGCCGACGAGGTGGGCGACACCTTGTTTCTCGTCATGCGGGCGTACTTCGAGAAGCCGCGTACAACGGTGGGCTGGAAGGGCCTCGTCAACGATCCTCACCTCGACGACAGCTTCCAGGTGGCGAAGGGATTACAGATCGCGCGACAGCTGCTCCTGGACATCAGTGATCTCGGCGTGCCCCTGGCCACTGAGGCATTGGATCCGATCACGCCACAATACCTGCACGACCTCATCGCCTGGGCTGCGATCGGCGCACGCACCACCGAATCGCAGACACATCGCGAGATGGCGAGCGGCCTCTCCTGCGCGGTGGGCTTCAAAAACGGTACCGATGGGGGCCTCGATGTCGCCATCAATGCGCTGCAGTCCGTATCCGAACCGCACCGCTTCCTGGGGATCAATCAGAACGGGCAGGTTGCGGTCATCCACACGCGGGGCAATCCGTACGCCCACGTGGTCCTGCGTGGCGGCAACGGCAAGCCGAATTACGACTCGGCAAGTGTCGCGCTGTGCGAGCAAGCGCTGAGAGCAATCGCCGTGCGTCCCAACATCATGGTGGATTGCAGCCACGCGAACTCCAACAAAGACGCTGCGCTGCAACCTCTGGTGGCAGAGGATGTCGCACGTCAGATTCTCGAGGGGAATCAGTCGATCATTGGACTGATGATCGAATCTAATCTCAGTTGGGGCAATCAGTCGATCCCGAAGGACCTCGGCGATCTACGCTACGGCGTGTCCGTGACCGACGCGTGCATCGACTGGAAGACGACGCAAGATCTGCTTCGAGACTTACGGGCCAAGCTCGCCGACGTCCTACCGGAGCGAGGATCCAACGGGTAGGCGGCGCGGCCTTGAGCGGACCTCGCAGAGCCTTGTGGGAGCGGCTTTACGCCGGGGCGCCTAGCGATAGTAGGCGTTTTCGGTGTCGGTGTGATCCGTGGAGTCCTTGATGGCCGAGAGCTCGGGAATCTGATCGAGCAGCGCTTTTTCGACACCCTGTTTCAGGGTGATGTCCACCGCTGAGCAACCCTGGCATCCGCCGCCAAACTGAAGCACGGCGGTGTCCTCGTCGATGACGTCCACCAGTGTCACCATCCCGCCGTGGGCGGCCAACGCAGGATTGATCTCGTTGTACAGAATGTAATTGATGCGATCTTCCAGAGGGCTGTCGGAGGTCACATTGGGCACCCGTGCATTGGGCGCTTTGATGGTGAGTTGACCACCCATCTTGTCTTCCTGGTAGTCCACCACGGCGTCCTCGAGATAGGACTCGCTGCGTTTCTCGAACCACGCGGTGAAACCGTCGTACTGCACAGCTATGTCGTCCTCTTCCTGCTCGTTCGGACGGCAATATGCGATGCAGGTCTCTGCGTTAGGGGTCCCCGCTTGGGCTACGAAAACCCGTATGCTCGTATCCGCTTCCTCCTGCTTCACCAGCAGGTCGCGCAGATACGCCTGGGCTGACTCGGTGATCTCGATCATGGTCCGGTAATTTCACAATACTTGATCAATTCAGTCAAGTATTCTATCTGCAGCCGTGTGACCCATGCAACGTTCTGATTGCGAAGTGTTTCGCTCTACGATGATGGAGAGCTGGCACTCCCCTTCATCACTACGTGGAACAGAAGCGTGTAGCACTTGTGGCAGCGCAACGCGTCTCTCCGAACGTTTCGTTCCATCCGGCTGGTGCCCGGAAGCGCGATGCCTGCGGCGTCGCCAGTTGCGTGAGATGCGCTCAGCTTGATCTGACACAAGTTCAATTGATTCGCCCAAGACCCCTCCATACCATGCCGCGAGCTATTCGGCGGAACGGACATGACGGTAGAAAGCGAGCTTCGCGCCCTGCTCCAGCGGCGCATCATCATCCTGGATGGCGCCATGGGCACCATGCAGCAGGCGCTGGCCCTCACCGAGAGCGACTTCCGGGGCGATCGGTTCACTGAGCATCGCTGGGACCTGCGGGGAAACGGCGACGTGCTGTCTCTCACGCAGCCTCAGGCCATCAAGGACATCCATCGAGCCTATCTCGAGGCCGGCGCAGACATCATCGAAACCAATACCTTCACCGCAACCCGGATCGCCCAAGCCGACTATGGGCTCGAAGATGCCGTCTACGAGATGAATCGGGCATCGGCAACTCTCGCCCGCGAAGTCGCAGACGAGGTCGCGCTGGCTACGCGGCGCCCTCGCTTTGTGGCGGGAGTGCTTGGACCCACCAACAAGACGGCGAGCCTTTCGCCGGATGTGAACGATCCAGGTTACCGCAACATCGACTTCGATGAGCTCGTCGGAGCGTATCGCGAGGCCACCGATGCGCTGATGAGTGGTGGCGTCGATCTGATTCTCATCGAGACGGTCTTCGACACCTTGAATGCCAAGGCCGCCATCTTCGCCGTAAATGATCTTTTTGAGCGCCGCGACCAGCGACTGCCCCTCGTGATCTCGGGGACGATCACCGACGCGAGCGGTCGTACGCTGTCCGGCCAGACAGTAGACGCATTCTGGTATTCCATTCGTCACGCGAAGCCGTTCATGGTGGGGCTGAACTGCGCGCTGGGAGCAACGCAGCTTCGTCCGTACGTCGAGGAGCTCTCGCGCATCGCAGACTGCTACGTCAGCGTGCATCCCAATGCGGGTTTGCCGAACGAGTTCGGTGAGTACGATGAAACCCCTGAAAGCATGTCGACGAAGCTCGCGGAGTTCGCAGGAGCCGGCATGATCAACCTCGCAGGTGGATGCTGTGGCACCACGCCTGCACACATTCGCCGAATTGCGCAAGACCTCGCTCGATATTCGCCGCGCATCGTGCCCACACCCCGAAAGGCGTGCCACCTCGCCGGATTGGAGCCCGTCACCATTGATGAAGACTCCCTCTTCGTCAATGTGGGCGAGCGAACCAACGTCAGTGGATCGGCGCGTTTTCGCCGGCTCATCAAAGAGGAAAACTACGACGAGGCGCTCGTCATCGCACGAGAGCAAGTCGAGAACGGCGCCCAGATCATCGACGTCAACATGGACGAGGGTATGCTCGACGGCGTCGAGGTGATGACGCGCTTTCTGAATCTGATGTTGGCGGAGCCGAACATCGCCCGGGTCCCCGTGATGCTGGATTCGTCCAAGTGGGAGGTCATCGAAGCGGGATTGAAGTGCCTGCAAGGCAAGGGCGTCGTGAATTCCATCAGCCTGAAGGAGGGCGAGGAGGATTTCATCGACAAAGCGACGTTGTGCCTGCGCTACGGCGCCGCGGTGGTGGTGATGGCCTTCGACGAGCGGGGACAGGCGGATTCCCTCGAAAAAAAGGCAGAGATCTGCAGGCGTTCCTACGACATTCTCGTGAATCGCGTCGGCTTCCCGCCGGAAGACATCATCTTCGATCCGAATATCTTCGCCGTTGCCACGGGCATGGAGGAGCACAACAACTATGCGGTGGACTTCATCGATGCGTGTCGCTTCATCAAGCAGGAGCTTCCTCACGCATTGACGTCGGGGGGCGTGAGCAACGTGTCCTTCTCCTTTCGGGGCAACGATGCCTTGCGCGAAGCCATGCACTCCGTGTTCCTCTATCACGCCGTCCGAGCGGGTCTCAGGATGGGCATCGTCAACGCGGGACAGCTCGGCATCTACGAGGAGTTGCCCCAGAAGCTCTGCGAAGCCGTGGAGGACGTGATTCTGAACCGGCGCGCTGACGCCACGGAGCGGCTGCTTGCCATCGCGCAGCAATTCTCGGGAACGCGCTCGGGTCCTGACGACAGGTCGCAGGAGTGGCGAAGCGGCACCGTGAACGAACGGCTGACCTATGCGCTGGTGCATGGCATCGCCGATCACGTGGTCGCCGATGCCGAGGAAGCACGGCAACAAGTGGCTCATCCCGTCGATGTCATCGAAGGCCCGCTGATGGATGGCATGAACGTGGTAGGCGATCTTTTCGGAGCGGGCAAGATGTTTCTACCTCAGGTCGTGAAGAGCGCGCGTGTGATGAAGCGTGCCGTGAGTCACCTCGTCCCGTTCATCGAAGCCGAGAAAGGCGCAGCATCGAAGTCGAAAGGCAAGATCGTGATGGCAACGGTGAAGGGAGATGTTCACGACATCGGCAAGAACATCGTTGGCGTCGTGCTTCAGTGCAACAACTTCGAGGTCATCGATCTCGGTGTGATGGTTCCGGCGTCGAAGATCCTGGAGGTGGCAAAGGAGGAAAACGTCGATCTCGTGGGCTTGTCCGGATTGATCACTCCATCGCTGGACGAGATGGTGCATGTCGCCGCTGAGATGGAGCGCCTGTCCTTGGACATGCCTTTGCTGATCGGTGGAGCCACCACCTCCAAGGCACACACGGCGGTTCGAATCGAGCCTGCATACGGGCGTGGGCCCACGGTCTATGTTCCAGACGCGTCACGCGCCGTCGCCGTGGCAGGCTCGCTCATGTCCAGCAACCTTCGATCGGAGTACACGAAGCAGATCGCCGACGAATATTCGAATGTGAGGGAACGCACCCGAGCGCGTAAGCAACGAAGCCAGATCGTGGACTATTTCTTCGCCATGGAGCACGCCCCCGCAAATGACTGGACGGCCTATGCACCGCCCAGGCCGAGACGACTCGGTGTGACGGATTTCGAAGCCTATCCCTTGAAGGAGCTTTCGGATTACATCGACTGGACGCCCTTCTTCGCAACCTGGGAGCTCGCTGGCAAGTATCCGAAGATCCTGAACGACCCGATCATCGGAGAAGCCGCTCGCAGCCTACACATTGATGCGACGCGGCTGCTCGAGTCGATCATCGAGAACGAGAGCCTCACGGCGCGCGCAATGATCGGGCTCTGGCCCGCCAACCGCCGTGGCGCCGACGAGGTGGAACTCTACAGCGATGAAAGTAGAACCGAAGTGATCTCACGGCTCGAGTTTCTTCGCCAGCAACGTCAGAAACCCGAAGGCCAACCGTACTTCAGCCTGGCGGACTTCGTTGCACCCGTGGAGACCAACGTCCCTGACTTCCTAGGGGCATTCGTCGTGACGGCCGGTATCGGCGTGGACCGTCTCGTCGCGCAATTCGAAGCAGATCACGACGACTACAACGCAATCATGGTGAAAGCCCTCGCAGATCGTCTCGCCGAAGCGCTGGCGGAGCGTATGCACGAACGCGTACGGCGCGAGTTCTGGGGCTATGCTCAGGACGAGCAGCTCTCGAGACTTGATCTGATCGGTGAGGGGTACCGCGGTATCCGACCCGCACCGGGTTATCCTGCGTGCCCTGATCACACCGAGAAGCTAAAGCTCTTCGAGCTTCTGGATGCCGATCGGCGAATCGACGTCTCGTTGACCGAGAGCCTCGCCATGCTGCCGGCAGCATCGGTGAGCGGCTGGTACTTTTCACACCCCGATGCGCGTTATTTCGGCGTGGCGCGCATTGGCCGCGATCAGCTGAAGGACTACGCGGCACGCAAACAGATCTCCGTTGAAGAAGCCGAGCGCTGGTTGCGCCCCGTGCTGTCGTAGTATCGTCCTCATCTGCGGAACCTCCGCGGAATCGACCCGCATCCAAGGCCATGCATGAAGCGGTCCTCATTCACCGCCATCGGTCTCCTGTACGTGCTTGCCGCAGC
>JAPULC010000412.1 GCA_027295305.1 Gammaproteobacteria bacterium | reverse complement strand
CCTGCGGTGTAGGTGTACATGTTCGCGGTGATCGCCAGGCCCCGAGCCCGTGCCGATTCGATCAGATCCACCACCTCGTCGTATTTGTGCCAATTCTCGCGGCCCGCCATCTTCAGGTGATAGATCTCCGCACGCACATCGGCTTCCTCGGCGATCCGGATCACTTCCTCCACTGCCTCGACCACGCGATTGGTTTCGCTGCGTATGTGGCTGATGTAGATGCCGTCGTACTCGGCCACCACACTCGCGAGCGCGATCAACTCTTCCGTCGTCGAGGCGACCGCCACGCCGTAGATGAGCGATGAACCCAACCCCAGCGCACCTTCCTCCATGGCGTTGCGCACGAGAGCGCGCATCTGCTCCAGCTCCCCTGGCGAGGTTTCGCGCATCTCGAATCCCGTCGTGAGAAGCCTGACCGTCGTTGCGCCGACGACCGATGCGACGTTGGGCGCAACACCGAGCTGATCGACGTAATCCAGATAATCCCCCATGCTCGTCCACGGAATCTCGTATCTGATGTCGCCCTGGTGCTCGAGAATCCAGTCGCGCAACCACTGATTCACCGGTGCGATGGTCTCTCCTTCACCCAGCACTTCCAGGGTCACGCCCTGCAGCACGTCACTCATCGCACGCCCGTCTTCGATGAGCGTCTCGCCAGTGTGACTGAGCATGTTGATGAAACCCGGCGCAACTGCGAGGCCTCGAACATCGATCTCTTCACGGCCGAGGCCGCTGACGATCTCGCCTACGAACGCGATGCGATCCCCGGAAATTGCAACGTCCGCGACGCGCCCTGGCTCTCCGCTGCCGTCATAGATGGTGCCGCCGCGCAGAACGAGATCATAGGTTTGCGGCTCGACGACCCTGTCGACCGCGCATCCCGCAAGGAGGGCGCACACGCATATCGCGAGCCGCTTGATTGTCCCCGACTCGGGCATTCGCTCCCGCCACACGCTATTCAACAGCCAGCTCGTTCAGCTCGGCCATCAGCGAACGCACCTCGCGAAACTCCTGGTCACGCGACACCGCGTCCAGACCCTTCAACAGCAGCTCTCCCGCTTCCTTGAACAGCGGCGCAAGCTCCACATACGCATCGTGATCCGGGCCCTGTTTTTTCAGCTCGATCACGAGCGCACCGGTGTCCGTGAGCCACTGTTGGGAGCGTTCCAGCAACACCGGCTCGATCTCGGCGAAGCGCTCCGCGCGCGCCAAGTCCTGCCACACGAAAAACGCGATCTGCTGGCCTTGGGGTCGATCGCGAACATTGTCATACACCCGCAGGATGCGCCCCGTGTTGCCGTCGAGGCCTTCCGAGAGCGCGACCCACTCCCAGATGGTCGCGTTTTCCGGAGCCTGACCCACCACCTGCAGCTCCAATCTGTCGCGGCGCTCCTCGAGATAAATTCTCGCTGCCGGATAGGTCTGCGCCAGCGTCAGCATCTCCCCTACCACGGTGGGAATGCGATAAAACGAGGCCTCATCCACCGAAACCTGGGTCAGCGCCAGCATGTAGAGACCCAGTGCCTTGCCGTTTCTACCAAGCTGAGTCGCAATGAACGCATCGCGCAGGGTCTCCTCGATGGGGTCGGATTCCGCCGCGGCAGCGCTCACGGCGATCGATCCGATGCAAAATACGACGGCAAATACCCGCGCCGTGCTGTAAACCCATGCGATGCTCATGCCCTTGGTCCTCATCTGATGCCACACCCCCACCGATGCCGCTAGGCGACATGCGAACGATTGCACTCGCGGCCAACATTTTCCAGTTCTGCTCTGAGGGCAGATCGTCATGCGCACGGAAAAAGCGCAGAATCCCACGAACGCGCCGGCGCAGAAGAATCACCATGTTGAAGCATCTGACCCTCGCCCTGTTCGTCTTTGCATGGGGTTGCGAGGTGCCCGAGCCCCCGGCCGAGCGTCCGCCTCCGGACGTGAAGCTGTTCGTATTCGACTGCGGGCGGCTGTTGTTCGACAGCATTGAAAGCTTCGGCATCGGGGACGACGAGACAGCGGTTCGCGAGCTATTCGTGCCCTGCTATCTGATCGAGCATCCAAAAGGGCGCCTCCTCTGGGATGCGGGGCTGCCATCGAGTCTCGCCGAGGCGGACGACTGGGTGACGCCGACCGAAGGCACCCGCATGAAGCTCACTCGAACCCTGGCCGCCCAACTGGGCGACATGGGCATCGCAATAGACGACATCGGGCTCGTCGCGTTCTCCCACATGCATTTCGACCACGTGGGGGCCGCAAACGAGCTGGCCAACGCCCAACTGCTCATCCAGAGAGTGGAGTACGAAGCCGCATTCGCCGACCCGCCCACCGTCCCCTATTTCGATCCCAGCCTTTACAACCAGCTTGCCGACAGGCCGATCATGGCACTGAAGGGTGACTACGACGTGTTTGCAGACGGCCGGGTCGAGATCATCTCGGCGCCGGGACACACCCCCGGCCACCAGGTCCTGTTCGTCGATCTCGGCAACACCGGCCCCATCGTGCTGTCCGGGGACTTGTATCACTTCGCCGAGAGCCGCGCGCTTCGAAGGGTACCGACGTTCAACTTCGACGCCGCACAATCGTTCGCATCCATCGACAAGATCGAGGCGCTGCTCGAGGAGCGCCAGGCGGTGCTCTGGATCGAGCACGAGCTTGCGTTCAACGAAACGTTGAACAAAGCGCCCGAGTACTACGACTAATTCGGCGAATTTGGGAATCTCTAAGAACCCGAATCCGAACTGCAATATCTAGCCGCGATTCCATCAGTCCCAGGGGATGCACCAATCGCTCTTCGTAGGAGCGGCTTTAGCCGCGATTCCATCGACCTAGCGGGATGCACCAATCGCGGCTGAAGCCGCTCCTACGACGAGATCGTAGCCGCCTAGGCAAGCTTCAGTATCTCATCGAGGGCCGCGCTCAACGCAGCGGCGCTCTCGTAGACGCCGAGCACCTTTGACGCCACTTCGAGCGATGGATGTTTGAGATCCGGGATCACGACGGCCTGCATCCGAGCCGCAAGAGCCGCCTCCACCCCGTATTGCGAGTCCTCGATGACCACGCATCCCGCTGGCGATACCTCGAGACTGCGTGCTGCGAGCAGAAACAGATCGGGCGAGGGCTTGCCGTGGGCTACTTCGTCGCCTCCGTGCACGTGCCGAAAGAAGCCGCGCACACCCGCAGACGTCAGTCGCGACTCGGCCTCGGCGCGGGACGTCGAGGTCGCCACGGCCATCGGAAATCCATGATCCGAAAGTCGCTCCAGCAACACGGTTATGCCGGGCTTGAGGGGCCATCCGGTCGCCTCCACTTCCCGAGCGCTTCGCGCGCGTGTGGCGGCGAGCACCTCACGCAGCGGAAATGCAGCTCCGAATTCGTGAAATATGATTTGCTCGGCGTCGCGCGAATTTCGTCCCACCAGCTGAAGAAACACAGCGTCATCCGCGGGGTAACCGAACCGCGGCACGACCTCGAGCCACGCATCGCGGATGATGCGCTCCGAGTCGAGGATGACACCGTCCATGTCGAAGATGAAGGCCTCGATGGGTCTTATCGGATCGGCCACCAAGCAACCCCGATGCGTACGGACACCGCCTTAGCATAGCGACAATCGGTGCAGCAATCGCGAAGGAGGGGCGGCCGACGCAGGTCCGCGAGAACTGTGATCTCGGCACGCTCCGCTTCGCGAACTGCATCGAGTCCCGATGTTTCTCCACTACTTCTTCAATTTCTGTGTGACTCAGTCGCCGGTCTACTGCGCCCACTCGTGTGAATCTGCAGACACTGCAACGAGCCGACCAGTCCGGCTTGCTGCATTCCAACGAACATAGGGGGAGGGGCTGGGACCACGAGGCCGCCCGTCTGGGCGGCCTTTTTTTCTGCAGGGCTTTTGCCGCTCTAGGCTTCAGGGCTTCAGAAACAGATAGACCGCCCATCCCAGCCCGTCACGCCCCCACGTGAGATAGATGTCACGGAACTTGCGCATCCGTGAGAGCAGCTCACCAATGTCGGGATCGTCCGGATTGTCCAGCGCGTATTTCTCCATCGCATACCATTGATAGCCCTCATAGCGATCCCATTCGTCGTGGCTCGAGACAAGAGCGTGAAGCAAGTGCAGCCCCAGCTTGGTGCCGGTCTCGACGTTTTGAGCATGGGTCCCGAAGCTCGAACGTTCGAGCTCTGCAGCCTTCAAGTGTTCCTTCGATGGTTCGTTTATCCAGAACGGTTCGCCAACGACGACCATCCCGTGTGGTCGCGTCCATCGCGAGAGCGCCTCCAACGTGCCCGCTAACCCACCCCATATCCAGCTCGCACCGATACACAGCGCGGCATCCAACGATTCACGCGTGCCTTCGTAGTTGGCGCCGTCTTCCTGAACGATCTTCACCGAGTCGGCGAGATTGGAGGCCACGATTTTGCTGCGAGCCTCGGCAGCCCACTCTGCCGAGATTTCCACTCCCACGCCGCGGCAACTCCAACGATGGATGATGCGTCGCAGGATCTCGCCCTTGCCGCACGTGCTCGACAACCTTCGCTTCGCTCAACGGATTGCAGAAGAGATGGTTCTTGTGGCTGATCGTGAAATATTTCCATCGATCCACGTGGCGTTCCTCGATCAAAACACGCTTCAGGCGCGGGTCATCCAACCGCTGCGCGAAAGTATAGAGGAACTTCCCGCCTTCTTTACCT
>JAPULC010000411.1 GCA_027295305.1 Gammaproteobacteria bacterium | reverse complement strand
GGCGTCGCAGCATTGCAGATGCAGCTCGTGCTGTGCGCAATGGCGAAAAAACGCCTGATAATCGCCATCGAGATCGTCAATGGCGATCGGCATGCCGAGATATTCGCCCTGGACTGCCATGATCGATCCTCCTATCTGATTCTTGTCCAGACATTCGCCGTTCGGGCGAATTCCTTCCCACGCTCCGGCGAAGTAAATTCGCCTTCATCTTGGTGGTCCACCACCGCGCTCCCAAAACCCTTGCTTTTGCTGCGTGTTGCTTCGCAAAGAGCGGGTTGGGCATCCATGCCCCGGAGCCAGCCTCCGAGCCGAAAGCTAGCTGCGCGCCATGATCATGGCGGAACCGATGCTGGGGGTTCCCCAGCCGAGGTTTGCCGTCAGCTCGACGTCTTTGACCTGTCGGCAACCGCCTTGGGCATAGTCGTATGTGTGCCGGCGTTTTCCATCGCTGCCCACGGGACAGCTGTCGTCCACATCGGCGCGCAGCTGGCGCACGTTTTCGATCACCATGTTGATACCATGTGTGTAGCCTTCGCACAGATGCCCCCCACTCGTATTGTTGGGACGCTGTCCGCCAAGGCGCATGATGCCGGAACTCACGTAGTCTCCACCTTCTCCTTTCGCGCAGAAGCCGTAATCTTCGAGCTGCAGCATGCTGGTGAAGGTGAACGCATCGTAAGAGCCGGTGACGTCGATGTCCTCGGGTCCAACGCCTGCGTTCGGCCAAAGGATCTCGCGTGCGTAGTGGCCGGCAACCGTCGATATGGGACCCGCTTGATAGTGCATGTCGGCACGGGGCTTGCAGCAGCGCCCCACCACCGACTGAATGACCGCGGGGGTGTGCCGACAGTCCCGTGCCCGATCGATGCGCGTGACCACGATGGCCGTGCCGTTGTCTGTTTCCACGCAGCAGTCGAGAAGATGCAGGGGCTTCACGATCATGCGGCTCGCGAGCACGTCGTCCACCGTGACGCGCTGCTGGTAGTAGGCCTTGGGATTGCTCGAGGCATGCTCGGAGTGGATGACCTTCACCATCGCAACCTGCTCGGGGGTCGTGCCGTAGTCGTGCATGTGGCGCATGAACGTTTGCGAGAAGTTCTGGCCGGCGCTTCCCTGGCCATAAGCGCGACTGAATAGTGCGTTGCCGCTCAGGGTCGCAGTGCCACCCCGACCGGTGCCGCCGATGCGCACCTGTGAATAGCCGTTCATGGCGCGGTAGATGACCACGGTGCGACACATGCCGGCTTCGATCACGCCCATGGCAATGCCCACGAGCGCCTCGATGCTCGAGCCGCCGCCGTGCACGTCCATGTGGAAGTTCAAGCGGATGCCGAGATCGCCGGCGATGAATGGAGACATTGTGGAGTCGTTACCGCTGTAGGACATCATGGCGTCGACATCGGAGGGTGTAAGCCCCGCGTCCTCGATGGCGCTGCGTACGGCGCGTGTTCCCAGCACCCGGGTCGTGACGCCGGAACCGCGGGTGTATTCCGTCTCGCCGACGCCGACGATCGCGTACTTTCCCCGCAGGTATTTCTCACTGCTGGCGTCGATATCGCTGCTTACCATCGGACCCTCCCCGAAGTGCGTCAGTTTGCCGTGATGATGATGGTGTCTCCCACCTTGCAGCCGAGGGTGTCGGCCGCATTGTCGAAGTTGCGTGCGAGGCGAAGCACGCCGGTGTCGGTGATGAGGCCTACCCAATCGCCACGTTCCACGTCGCCATAGGTTGTGCCGAGCTGGACTTCGAACGTCTTGTCGCTGAACCGGATGGTGAACTTCGAGCCTTGCTCGAGCCCCAACTCCACGACCTGCTCCCACGAGACGTTGGTGTCCACGTTGCCGTAGTCCTCTGTGATCGACTCGACCTGGGCGGCGACGCTTGCCTCGGCCGGCATGTGCAGTGCAAAGCTGCCGATCACGATGGCCATGCAGCAGAGCATGAGTCCTCTGTTCAAGATGATTTGACTCCCCCTAGGTGGCCCCTGATTCTGCATGAGAACCGCTGCAGATGCAGTATCCAATCCGCGAGCTTCTTGGATCCTCGACCATCACCTATCATGCCTGCCATGGTCCTGCGCTCACACAGGCTCGCGCTCGGCTGCATTTTGCTGACCGCGCTGATGGATTCCATTGGCTTCGGCATCATCCTGCCGGTGCTGCCCGAGCTCGTCATGGAGCTGACCGGCGGCGGGCTCTCACAGGCGGCGCGCTATGGCGGCTGGCTGATGTTCGTCTTTGCGACCATGCAGTTCTTCTTTTCGCCGGTGCTGGGAAACCTGAGCGACCGCTTCGGACGGCGCCCGGTGTTGCTTTTCTCGCTCTGCATGCTCGGTGTGAACTACCTCATCATGGGTTGGGCGCCGACACTCGGATGGCTGTTCTTCGGACGGATGATCTCGGGGTTGGCGAGCTCTACGATGAGCACCTGCAATGCGTTCATCGCCGACATCAGCCCTCCGGAGGAGCGTACGCAGAACTTCGGGCTCGTTGGGGCCGCCTTCGGCATGGGTTTCGTGATCGGACCGGTGATCGGAGGCTTTCTCGGCGAGCTGGGTCCACGGGCCCCGTTCTTTGCGGCCGCAGGGTTCGCCTTTGGCAACATGCTTTTCGGCCTGCTCGTGTTGCCCGAGACGCTCAAGGAAGAGCATCGTCGACCTTTCGATGTGGCCCGCGCGAATCCCCTCGGCACGCTGAAGCAGTTGCGCGCCTTTCCCATGGTGTTTGGGCTTCTGGGAGTGATGTTTCTCTACAACATGGGTCACCACGTGCTCCCGGCCACGTGGTCGTTCTTTACCATGGAGCGCTTTGGGTGGTCCGAGCGCGAGGTGGGTTACTCACTTGGCGCCGTGGGGATCATGATGGTGCTGGTGCAGGGGTTCCTGATTCGTGTGGTGATTTCAAGGACGGGACCTCGCATTGCAGTTTTCGCCGGCATGACGTTCACCACCGTTGCTTTCATCGGCTATGCGATGGCAACGCAAGGCTGGATGATTTATGCCGCGCTGGTTCCGGGGGCGCTGGGAGCCCTCGCCGGCCCCGCCATAAACGGCATCGCATCGACTCAGGTAGGCGCGGGCCAACAGGGCGAGCTCCAAGGTGGCCTCGCAAGCATCATGAGTCTGGCCTCGATTCTGAGCCCACCACTGATGACCGAAACGTTTGGCTTCTTTGCGGCGGCCGCGGCGCCGCTCTATTTCCCCGGTGCGCCGTACATACTCGCCGCGGCGCTTACCGTGTTGAGCCTCGCTCTGTTTGTGCGCGCGACCTCGGGTCTCGTCCTGCAACGCGACCTGGCCTAATGCGAGTCGGAAAAGCTCGATGGCGACTTTCTTGTGTGGGAGCGGCTTCAGCCGCGAATCTACAGCTTGCGAAGCCCGCCATTCGCGGCTGGGCGCCCCCGGCTGAAGCCGCTCCCACAGAAACGCAGTGCCGCAAGCCAGCGGGGCCTTTGCTGGAAGTGGCTCCTACCGTGAGATGCCGCCATCCTCTCTCTTCGGGATAAACAGTCGCTCGAGACCCTTGAAGAGTTGACGTTGAATCTCGTTGCGCAGTAGCTGAGCAACGATCTTTCCCGCCGCGTCCTCGCTCAGTCTGCACAGCTCCTTGGCGTCGACCGGGCCCTGGCAATGCACAGGGAACGTCACGTCGAGAAACAGCGTCGGAATGTCGAACGTGTAGTACTTCGGCAGATTGCGAAATGTGATCTCGACGTCGTAGTCCACTGTGTCTCTTAGCAGGTCGTAACTGCCTTTGCCTTCGATCACGAGATTGTCGATAGCGAAGTCGAGCCTTTGGTCTTGTAGACCTGCGAGACCGAGGGATCCCGTCAGGCGCTTGTACTCGATGACGTCGGGCCAGCGCTCCACGCTACCGGGTCGATTTCCCAGAACCGCGAGGGTCTTCGCGATCTCTTTGATGGCGGCGATGTTCGCGGTGCCTCGTGTGCTCGAGAAACCCAGCGATCCCGTGACGCTGTCGCCGAGGGCGGAAAGGCTGTTGCCGCTGGCGCTGACGTTGCCCTGGACCTCCATGCGGCCTGACACCTCAGCGGTGTAGCCGAGCCAATCGATCAGCGATTGCGTGTCCAGTCCATGAATTTCGAAGGACGTGCTCCAGCGGGGATCGGCGCTCGCATCGAGTCGCGCACGCGCTTCGACACTTCCGCCCAGCATGGCGCCGATGCGAACCTGTGACTCGATTACGCGTCCGCGCTGGTTCGTTGTGATTTCCGCATTGCGCAGCGTTAGGTCACCTGCCTCGACGCGGTGGATGGACGCCCGACCGTCCCACTGGACAGTGTCGAGGACTGCGGGATCGAAGAGGGGCGTGTAGGGTGTCGTTGCATCGGCAGGTGACTGCACGCGCTTGTCGGGTTCCGGCGTTGCCAGCTCGAGCAGCGCGCTCTCGAGCTCGAATCGGACCGCACGCATCGCACCGCCCGCGAAAGTGAGATCTCCCTCGATGCGCGTGTCCTGCAATTCGTTTCCGTCGAGGGTGAACTTGGCCCCATCGCTTCGGAAACTGATCTTGCCCGACAACGAGTCTTCGATGCTCACGAGGGAATCGCCGCTGGCCGACAGCTCGCCGTTTCCTGCGATGCGTCCCTGCATGCGCGTCTCGACCCCTAGCCAGTCGAGGAGTCTTGCACCGTCGATGCCGCCCATCTCGAAGCGGGAACGCAGACGCGTTTTTGCCTGAGGATCGAGCTTCGTGCGTACCGACAGGGTGCCACCGAACGCATCACGGGTGCTGAAAGCGATGTTGCCGGCAAGGCTCTCGCGGATTCCCGCGAGGGAGTTCCCGGTGGCGCTGAGATCGGCCTCGACGTCCACGGGGCCCTTCACTTCGACGTCCAGTTCGAGCCATGCGAGAAGCGGTTGCGCGTCGATGCGCTCTATCTCGAGCTGGGCTTTCCACTTGGGAGCATCTTTGAGATCCAGTTCTATCTCGGCGGTCATGGTGCCACCGAGGACCGAAGCGGTTCCCGAGGTGTGGGTCACGATGCCGTCTTCGTTGCGGGTGCTGAGCGTGACATCGGTGAGCTCGGTCTCGTGATAGGACAGACGCTCTGCTTTGAGGCGCCCGACCCAATGCAGATCCTCGAACCACGCCGGTTTGATGAGCTCGGCCTCGGCGAGGTTGGAATCGCCGGGACCCGTGCCCGTATTCGCAAGCTCGAGGTAGCGGTCGAGCTGGATGTCACCGGTGTGCAGGTCGAACCTGAGCTGAGGCACGTCGGCGTCACTCAGTGCCAGGTCGCCTTCGAGAACGAGATCGTCGAGGCGTAAGCGAAGCGCCTCTGCAACGACCGCTTGACCGCGCGTGCTGAAATCCATCTCGAGCGAGACGTGCTTCATCGGAATCTCGCCGAGCCCAAGGGTTCGCGACAGCGTGGCGGTGTCCGGCACATCGACCTCGATGTGACCGTCGAGGGTTGGGATCGCGTACAGTTCGGCGGCAACGGCGGTCAACCGAAGAGATGTATCGCCGAACGTGAAGGTCTCTATCGTCACGCTGCCCGCGCCCGCTTCCGAGTCACTGTCCATGCGTCCCGCGAACGCGTAGCTGATGGGCGTCAACGTATCCCGGGCGAGCTCACCGGAGACCTCCAACTCGTCGAGGCTGACTTGCGTCATCGCGGAGTTCAGCGTCACTTGGGTGGCGATGTCCATGAGGACGCGGGTCCTTTGATTGACCAGCTCGAATTCAGTGTGAATCTCGAGGGGGAACGGTTCGCCGAAGGTCACATCCTGCGCATCGATGTCGAGATCCACTGCTTCCAGCGACTGCTGCGCCCCCGCATCGGTGTAGTGCACCACGGCGTCGGTGATTGAGATGCGTTCGAGGCGCCACGATCGCCCGGAGTTGGCGGCTCCCTCGGGAGCGCTCTCGCGATGCTCCCAGTTTCCTCGACCGAGAGCGTCGCGCTCGAGATCGAGCACCAGACCATCGAGGGCGATGTCGGTGATCTCGATGCGTGGGTCGAGGGACAGTAGGGGCCAGATTTCGATGCCGAAGGAGACGCGATCGGCGGCCGCGAAGGGTTGGGGCGCATCGGAAGTCCAATCGGCCCGTACGTTTTGCGCTTCGATTCTCGGGGTCGGTCGCAGCGACCAGGCAAGATTACCCTCGAGGTGGATCCAGAGCCCGGTCTGCTCCTGCACGAGCTCGGTAATCGGCGCCTTCATGCGGTTGGGATCGATGAAGGTCACGATGCCCACGGCCACCGCCGCGGCGATGAGCGCGAGCACGATGAGGGCGATGGCGAAGCGCGAGAGTATCGACATGGTTTTGCTGCGAGCTTGGGGCAATCATATAGACGCCGGCAAGCGCTAGTCGTTCGTCTTGGCTGCAACTATATTGCGGGCCAACGCCTTTCGCTCATGGGGCGTGCATGCCGATCACTTCTCGGGCACGGGCAGATAGAGTCGCGTTTGCGCTTTGTCGGCACCGGCGACTGCCGGATCGTTGACGTACACGTCCCAGCCCCCCATGCCTTTCCATTCGCTCCCGCGCTTGTAACCGTGCTCTTCGGCATAGGCGAACACGGCACTCCACGCGGCGCCCACCCCATACGACGGCCCG
>JAPULC010000410.1 GCA_027295305.1 Gammaproteobacteria bacterium | reverse complement strand
GTGTTCCCATGGCATTTCGGCTCCGCCTCGCAATGGGCGATCGTTTGACGTTGGTCATCCCCACGGTGCGTAGCGACAGCGATTCCGTTGCGCCACGGCTGGTGCCCGTGTCGCTCGTCGGTACATTCCAGCTGGATTCCGAGATCGATCATGGCCTGGCGCTGCTTCACGTGGACGTCTTGAGAGGCCTCGGTCTCGATGGCGGTGCTCGCTCCGGCGTTCGCCTTGGCTTGCGCGACTTGTTTCGTGCGCCGACGGTGGCGGCCGAGCTCGCGAGTCTCGTGCCGCAATTCACGGTACGGCACTGGGGCGCGCGCTACGGTGAGTTCTTTCGCACGGTGAACATGGAGAAGCGCTTGATGTTCCTGCTGCTTGCGGTGGTCATTGCCATCGCCACGTTCAATATCATTTCCAGTCTGGTCATGCTGGTGGAGGACAAGCAAGGCGACATTGCAATCCTCAGAACCATGGGGCTCAAGCGTATCGATCTCATTCGCGTCTTCGTGGTGCAAGGAATGCTCATCGGCATGATCGGTGTCGCTGGCGGGCTCGTGCTGGGCTACGGACTCGCGCTCTATATCACCGACATCGTCGGCTTCTTCGAGGAACTCACGGGGACCCGAGTGCTTGCGGGCACCTACTTCGACGAGGTGCCCTCTGAGGTCCAGTCGAGGGATCTCATCTGGGTCGGTACGTTGGGTTTCGCCCTTTCTTTGCTCGCCACCATCAGTCCTTCCCGGCGAGCCCTGGAGGTCAACCCGGCCGTTGCGTTACACCGCGAGTGAGACGCCGCTCGCGCCGCATGCGCCAGCGATGCCCGACGCGCAGCCGCCACAGCACCCGCACGATCACGTAGAGCAACGCGCTAAGGGCTATGCCGCACAGCGCAGAACCGAGAAGCAGCGGCTGCCAGATGTGTGCCATCTGCTCGACGAACCACGCGAATGAAAACTCGAAGCTCAAGCCGTTGTCGGGCCAGTTCAGGAGCCACGCTCCCACCTGGTAGGCAAAGAAGAACATCGGCGGGATGGTGATGGGGTTCGAGATCCATACCAGTGCCAATGCGAGGGGCATGTTACAGCGCAACATGAGTGACGCGATCGCCGCGCATGGCATCTGAACGGGGAGCGGAATGAAGGCGCAGAAGCCGCCGACCGCGGCCGCTATCGAGACCGAGCGTCGATTCAGATGCCAGAGATTAGGGTCATGCAACCGCGCACCGAGAAAGTTCAGAGAGCGATTTGCCCGCACATCGGCGGCCGTTGGCAGGTAGCGTTTGAGAAACTTCCGTGGCATAACCTTCATACGGGTCTAGAACGACCCAGTGCGCGTGCGCGCCCGGCCACCGGCGTGTGACGCGTCGCGAATGAGGCGGGCATTATGCATGCATTTGCCCCCCTGCTCTAGCTGCCGCGAACCGCGTTTGCGGAAGCGTTGGAGGAAATTGCCAGCATGGCGATTTCCGGACAACAAGCACAGGAAGTGCACGGATGCTCGCAAGGATGCTGGCGCTTGCCACGGGCCTCGCTCTGCCATCGCTCCTGGTGATTTGGCCGGGGCCGAATGCAGCTATCGTCTCCTTTGTAGGCGCGGGCGCCTGCGCATGTTCACGTCGCGCGCGATGGCTGATTCCGCTGTTTCTGGGTCTTGCGCTGGCGTTCCTTCGGATTCATGACGCCCTGGACGCGCGCCTTCCCGTGGAATGCGAGGGTCTCGACATCGAGATCATCGGCCGCGTAGCTGGGCTCCCTGACGCACGCGAGAACTATCTGCGATTCCGCTTCGATGTGGAGAGCGCAAGCATCGCGCGATGCGAAGTGCATCGCGTGGAGCTTCGTTCATATCACCCCCTGCCCGTGAGTGGCGGGCAGCGCTGGCGATTCGAGGTTCGCCTTAAACGCGTTCATGGTTTTGCCAATCCCGGCGGCTTCGACTTCGAGGGCGACCGTTGGCATCGTGGGATTTCGGCTGCAGGCTACGTGAGGCGCAGTGAATCGACTGCTCTGCTGGAAGCGGGAACGGGGTTGGATGCGGTGCGCTCGCGGTTGCGTGCCACCCTCGATGCGCGGTTACCCGATACGTCTGCGGCGGGTGTCGTGCGAGCCCTGGCCATTGGCGATCGCAATGGCATTCCAAGCGCGTATTGGGAGGTGCTCAATCTCACGGGGACAACACATCTTGTGGTGATCTCCGGTCTCCATGTGGGGATGGTGGCCGCGAGTGTGTTCGCGTTGGCGCTCGTTGCGCTACGCGCCATGGGCCCGTGGCTGGCGCGCCTTCCCGCGCCCATGCTGGCCACGATTCCAGCACTTCTGAGCGCTGCCGGCTACGCCGCGCTTGCCGGATTTTCATTGCCGACCCAGCGAGCGCTGGTCATGGTCGGTGTGGGACTCTACGCGGCGGCCAACGCCCGACGGGTGTCGCCGGCCTTGGGAATCGTCACCGCACTCGTCTGCGTGCTGCTGCTGGATCCGTTGGCGCCAATGGCATCGGGATTCTGGTTATCCTTCGTCGCCGTCGCAGCGCTGATCTTCGTGTTCGTGCATCGGTTGGACCCGGATTCCCGGAGGTGGACCAAGATTGCACGACGTACGTTATGGGCACAGCTGGCAGTATTTGTCGCGCTGCTGCTGCCGCTGTTGGTGTTTACGCAGCGCAGTGCGTTGATCTCACCGTTGGCCAATCTGCTTGCCATTCCCCTGGTCGGATTCCTCGTCGTGCCGATGACACTTCTCGGCGCGCTGAGTGTGAATGTCTTGCCGTCGGCTTCTGGAGTCTTGCTCGCGGGGGCGGAGGCGCTTGTGCACCACCTTTTTGTGATGTTGGAGTGGATGTCGCGACACGCACCCGTGGTCTCCGCAGGCACGCTCGACGGGTTGACGAGCGTCTCGCTGGTCGTCGGATGTGCGCTGATTCTATTGCCTCGCGGGGCCGTGGGGCGATGGCTGTGCGTGCTCGCTCCTCTCGTCTTGCTCGTCGACGCTCGCGACGCTCCTCCTCACGGCCACGTGCGGATCACCACCTTCGATGTGGGTCAGGGACTTTCGGTGCTGGCCGAGACCCGCACGCACGCGTTGCTCTATGACGCCGGCGCGCGGTTCGGGCCGGGGGCGGATGCCGGTGGGCTTCTGGTGGTGCCGGCGCTTCGTGCGCTTGGCATCCGGGAACTGGACGCGCTGATCATCAGCCACGCGGACAACGATCATGCCGGAGGAGTCGGGTCGGTGGTTGCCTCTGTGGGGACGCGCCGCTTGTTGGTGGGAAGCACAGGTGCCGGCAATCCATACCCAGGTCTCGCCGAGCCGTGCCGCGATCAACTTCGTTGGTTATGGGACGGGGTCTCCTTCGAGCTTCATCATCGCGCCGACGCGGCATCCGAGAACGATCGCTCCTGCGTTCTGCTGATCGTGTCGTCAGGCGGCACAGCGCTTCTACCGGGGGACATTACCGCGGCCGCGGAGCGAACGTTGGAATTGGATGCCGGCGGGATCGAGTTGCTGGTCGCGCCGCATCACGGCAGCCGTTCATCCTCGTCCCAGGCCTTCGTGGACGCGGTCGCGCCGAGGCACGTGATCTTCAGCGTCGGGTACAGAAATCCGTACAAGCATCCAGATCCGATGGTGGTGCAGCGATATCGGGGGGTGGGCAGTCGGCTGCATGTTACGTCTGACGAAGGCGCCCTCGTTTGGGACTCCCGGGTCCCATCCGAGGTGGTGGGCTGGCGTTCGGCTCACCGCCGTTTCTGGAACTGGTGACACGCCCGCAGTCGAGGACCGAGGATTGTTGAATTTTCGACTGTTGCCCGCATTTCTCTTCCAGTAGAGCCCTCGAGGACGTTTCAGATGCGAATGGATCGATTGACTAGCCGACTACAGATGGCGCTCGCCGATGCCCAATCGCTGGCCGTGGGCAAGGACCACAACTACGTCGAGCCCGTGCACGTCGTGTCCGTGTTGCTGGAGCAGAGCGAAGGGTCGACTCATCCGCTGATCGCCCAGGCTGGAGCAGATCCAAACGCATTACAGCGGGATCTTTCGGAGCTTCTGGAGAAGCTGCCCACCCTGTCGACCCCCACCGGCGACGTCAATCTGTCCCAGGAATTGGTGCGCATGCTGAACCTCGCAGACAAGCAGGCGCAGCAGCGTGGCGACCAGTACATCTCGAGTGAACTGCTGCTGTTAGCGGCGTTCGAGGATCGCGGGGACCTCGGTGGACTCCTCGGACGGCACATTCCCGATCGTGCACGATTGGAAACCGCCATCGACAAAGTACGAGGAGGTGAGCAGGTGACGGATCCCAATGCCGAAGAACACCGTCAGGCCCTGGATCGATTCACCATCGATGTCACGGAACGTGCAGAGGCAGGCAAGCTCGACCCCGTGATTGGTCGCGACGACGAAATCCGTCGAACGATTCAGGTGTTGCAGCGGCGCAGGAAGAACAATCCCGTGCTCATCGGCGAGCCTGGGGTCGGCAAGACAGCCATTGTCGAAGGGCTTGCGCAGCGAATCGTCAATGGCGAAGTGCCCGAGGGATTGAAGTCGAAGCGCATACTGGCGCTCGACATGGGCTCCCTCGTCGCGGGGGCGAAATTCCGGGGCGAATTCGAAGAGCGCATGAAAGCGGTGCTCGATGAGGTTGCGAAGCAGGAGGGCAACGTCATCCTGTTCATCGACGAGCTCCACACCATGGTAGGCGCCGGCAAGGCCGAAGGGTCGATCGATGCCGGCAACATGCTGAAGCCGGCCCTCGCGCGCGGCGAACTCCATTGCGTCGGCGCCACCACGCTCGACGAGTACCGCCAGTATCTCGAGAAGGACGCGGCCCTCGAGCGACGCTTTCAGAAGGTTCTGGTGGAGGAGCCTTCTCTCGAAGACACGATCGCCATTCTGCGCGGTCTGAAAGAACGCTATGAGATCCACCATGGAGTCGACATCACCGACCCTGCGATTGTCGCGGCGGCGAATCTGTCCCATCGCTACATCACCGATCGACAGCTACCCGACAAGGCCATCGATCTCGTGGACGAGGCAGCCAGCCGTATCCGCATGGAGATGGATTCGAAGCCCGAACCCCTGGACCGTCTCGAGCGGCGCCTGATTCAGCAGAAGATTCAAGCGGAGGCACTGCGCAAAGAGACCGATGAGTCCTCGCGCAAACGCCTGGAGGACCTCGAGCAGAGCATTGCCGAGCTGGAGAAGGAATACGCGGATCTGGACGAGATCTGGCGTGCCGAGAAGGCGAGCCTGCAGGGAACTCAGCACATCAAGGAGGAGCTCGACGTGGCGCGCGTGGAATTCGACGCCGCCAGACGGACCGGAGATCTCACACGTATGGCGGAGTTACAGCACGGGCGTATTCCCGATCTCGAACGACAGATAGCCGAAGCCTCCGATGTCGAAGCGCGTGAGACCACGCTGTTGCGCAACAAGGTCACCGAGGAGGAAGTGGCGGAGGTGGTCTCCAAGTGGACCGGCGTGCCAGTGACAAAGCTTTTGGAAGGCGAGCGCGAAAAGCTACTTCAGCTGGAGGAGGCGCTGCATGCGCGCGTCATCGGTCAGGACGAAGCGGTGACCGCAGTCTCGAACGCGGTGCGGCGTTCCCGCGCCGGGCTATCCGACCCCAATCGACCCAACGGATCGTTTCTGTTTCTGGGTCCCACGGGGGTAGGCAAGACGGAGCTCTGCAAGGCGCTGGCCCAGGTGCTGTTCGATTCCAGCGACGCCATGGTGCGCATCGACATGTCCGAGTACATGGAGCGCCACTCTGTGGCGCGTTTGATCGGGGCACCACCGGGTTACGTGGGCTACGAGGAGGGGGGCCAACTCACCGAGGCGGTGCGCAGGCGTCCGTACAGCCTGATCCTGCTCGATGAAGTCGAGAAGGCCCATAGCGACGTGTTCAACGTGCTGCTGCAGGTGTTGGATGACGGTCGTCTAACGGATGGACACGGGCGTACCGTGGACTTTCGCAATACGGTGCTCGTGATGACGTCCAACCTCGGCTCGGATGTCATCCAGAATCTCGCCGGCGAGGAACGCTATGCGCAGATGAAAGCGGCCGTCATGGATATCGTCGGTCAACACTTTCGGCCGGAATTCATCAACCGGGTCGACGACGTCGTTGTATTTCATCCCCTCGGGCCCGATCACATTCGCGGAATCGCCGCGATTCAGCTCGATGAGTTGCGTCAGCGGCTTGCGGAACGTGAGCTCGAGCTCGAAGTCTCCAATGACGCGATCGACAAGCTGGTGGAACAGGGCTTCGATCCGGTCTACGGAGCGCGACCGCTCAAGCGTGCCATTCAGCGGATGATCGAAAATCCGCTGGCGGAACAGATTCTCGGGGGTAAATTCCTCCCCGGTGACACGATTCGAATAGGGCTCGAGGGCGATCGGATAACGTTCACGTGCGCAGGGGCGCAAGCGGCATAACCAAGCGTGCATAGGGGCCGATTGCCCTGGAGATCGTCATTTGTTACTGTATACATCACCAGTATTCGCGAGTTTGAACTGTGGAGACGCGTGATCTCTTCAACGAACTCTCCAACGATCTCTTCAACGATCTCTTCAATGAAGAACGGCAGCTGGCCGACTACCACTACCAAGCCGCACTTGCAGCCGCTAAAGGACTGGGTGCGACCCGCCAGAAAGTGAGGGCCTGTCGGGAGATCTGCGATCATCTTCGTCAGATGTTGCAGGCCTCGGAAGCGCCCCGAAACACGACCCGAACCACACACTGAACCGGGCTATTGCCCGTGCATCCGTATACCATGCCCGGCGTTGTCCGAGAGGCTCGTGATGATCAAGAAATGCCTGTTTCCGGTGGCCGGTTACGGCACCCGCTTTCTGCCGGCGACGAAGGCCATGCCCAAGGAAATGTTGCCGATCCTGAACAAACCGCTGGTCCAATACGGGGTGGAGGAAGCGGTGGAGGCCGGCCTCACGGACATTGGATTCGTCACGGGTCGCGGCAAGCGCGCCATCGAAGATCATTTCGATGTGAGCTACGAGCTCGAGCAGTCCGAAAACCAATTGGAGTTGGGACATGAGTGATGCGCTGGGGCAATTTCTCGCCCAGCGCGTGCGCGACAGACCTTGGCGAGCGCAGCCTCTGGAGGCGACGGT
>JAPULC010000041.1 GCA_027295305.1 Gammaproteobacteria bacterium | reverse complement strand
AGATCATCGCGAACGGCCCGTCGATGATCCCCAGTGCAAAGATCTTTTCCTGTGCGATGGTGCCCGGCACCGCCCGGGTCGGAAACTCGATGACGTCGAGCGCGATCCCGGCCACGACGTGTCCGATGCCGTTCGTGGTTTTCGCGAAGAAGGTACGCGCCGAGTAGAAGATACCTTCCTGGCGGCGCCCCGTTTTGAGCTCGTGCTCGTCGGCGATGTCGGCAAGCGCTGACATCACGCTGATGTTGATGATCGAGCCGCAGGACGCGGACACACAGCCGAAACTGATGATGAAGATGACCAGCGTCCACGTGCCATTGGCGGGCGCGAGATCGAATAGCCGCAACGTCACCGCCGCCGACCAGAAGAGGCTCAACCCGACGGCCGTTGCCACGATGGTCCAACGCTTGTCGAAGCGCCGATGCAAGCGCGCCGAGGTCGTGAACCTGACCGCGTAGCCGATGACGGTGCCCACGATCAGCCAGCCGATCTGCACCGGCGTCAGCTCCCAATAGAAGGTGGCCATGTAGATGCCAAGTGTCTCGTGGGTGCCGATCATCACGGACAGAAAGAAAAGCCCGAGCAGCAAAAAGAGATAGTGGCGATTGCGAATGGCATCCCAGATGTCGAGAAACAGCCGCGCGACCGAGAAGTGATCCATGTCGTCCGGCGGCTGCTTGAGACGTGGAATCTGATCACGCGTGGTCCAGGCGGAGAAGAAGATGCAGGCGCCAACGAGGGCACAGCAAACGAGCACGATGGGCAAGTAGGCCTCGTGGTTGCGCTGGCCGTCGGTAAACGATGGAAAGACGACGAACCACACGATCACGTGCATGGTAAATCCACCGAGATACCCGAAGATATTGTTGTAGCTCATCACCCGCGAGCGTTCGTTGTAATCGTCCGAGAGTTCGGCGCCCATGGCGAGATGGGGCACCGCGAACAGCGTGAGAAATGTCCGCATGAGCACAGTGAAGACCGTGAACCAGACGAACACGGCCCAAGTCTCGAGACCCGCCGGCGGATTGAAGATCGCGTAAATCGACAGAACCAGAGGCGCAGGCGCGGCAAACATGAAGGGGTGGCGGCGGCCCAGGCGTGAGCGGAAGCGATCGGAAATAGAGCCCATCAGCGGGTCGGTGATGGCGTCGGAGAAGATGCCTATCGTCACTGCGAGCGCAGCAAGAGTCCCCGACAGACCCACGATCTGGTTGTAATAAAAGAAGGTGAGCGCGGTGAAGATCCAGTTGGTGGCCGCCTCACCGGTCGCGCCGATGCCGAACGCCAGCTTGGTTCGTATCGGGACGGCGTCGTCCAACTGCGCCATGAGCTCCCCCCCGCGCAAAAAGGGAGCATCTTAGCCGACTGCCGACAAACTTGTGCCAGGAACAATTTTGTCGGCCGACTACCTCAAACTCGTCGCGATCAAGGCAGGTGCTGCGACACTTTCGTCGTTGGATCACATCATCCGGAACCGCGTACTGCCGCCCCCGGCTTACCCGAGCCTATGCACGACTTGCACGAATCCACGTGGCGAACCCGTGATCAGGCCCACTTCAGCCCGATCACAGGAACGATCGCATCTGAACCTAAGTGGTCGCTTCCGGCGACGAGCGCTTGATGAGCCCCGGAATCAACATGGGCACGCGCCGCTTGTAGTCGGCGTAGTCCGCATGCGCTGCCTTGAGGTCGTGCTCTTCCAGCTGGATCGCGATCAGGATGTAAGCGGTGGTCATGACCGAGAAGACCAGATGCGTCGCCGTCATGGACGGTGTGCACCAGAACGCAAAGAGCCAGCCGACGTACAGTGGATGGCGCACGATGCGGTACGGCAACGGCGTCACGAAATTCACCTCGGTGTAGGCGCGCTTGCGATAGTAGAGCCACACCTGGCGCAAACCGAAGAGGTCGAAGTGGTTGATCAGAAACGTCGAGACCAGCACCAGCCCCCAACCGAAGGCGAAGCCCGCATATAACACCGCCACGCCGATGGGGTTGGTCACGCTCCAGATCACCCCGCCGAGGGGCTGCCAGAACCAGAACAGCGCGATCAGCGCGGCGCTCGAGAACAGCACGTAGGTGCTGCGCTCGACCGGCTCGGGCACGATCTTGGTCCACACCCGCTTGAATGCCGGACGCGCCATCACGCTGTGCTGGATCGCGAAGATTCCGAGCAGCACCAGATTGATGACCAGGCCCAGAAGCATGGGAACCATGGGCGCCCCATCGATGGTCTTTGGGACCACCAGGTTGCCGATGAAGCCGATGGCATAGAGGAAGGTGGCAAAGAAGATGGCGTAACAGACGACGCCGTAAGCTAGGGTCAGCACGCGGCTGAACAAGCCCGCATTGATTTCCGTCCCCGTGGTCATATTCACGTCCTCCCAGAGTGATTGCATCCACGCACCGCGCTCTGCCAGTTGCAGAGACGATGCCCAATGGTAGAACGATACGCTGGGCGCGTCATACAGACGTTCCGAGCGGCGTGATCAAAGACGTGAATAAGGCGTCAAACGGCGTCAAAATGATCCGTCACCCGAATGAGGGCCTGCTTCCGGGGCTGAAGCCGATGTTCGAGCTCAAGCTTCTCGGCGGCGTCAAGCTGCTCGACGCCGCCGGGACCGAGATCACCCTGCGCAGCAGAAAGGTACGAGCGCTGATCGCCTATCTCGCGCTGGGCGGTGCCCCGCATGGGCGCGACAACCTCGCGACGCTTCTCTGGGGCGATCGTCTGGATGCGCAGGCACGCCAGAGCCTGCGCCAGGCACTGTTGACGTTGCGAAAATGGCTGGGCGACTCGGCGGACTCGGTGGTGCAAAGCGACGACAAGAGTGTCGCGCTCAATACCGCTGAAATACGCATAGACGCGGTACAGTTCGAAGAGCTCGCTCATTCGGGATCGCTCGAAGCCGCAGCAGCAATCTATGACGGCGATCTCGCAGAGGGATTGAACGAGATCTCGGAGCCGTTCGACGACTGGCTGGCCGCAGAGCGACTTCGACTGCACGAGCTTGCCGGCGATGTGTGGACACGGCTCGGCGAGCAACGACTGCAAGCGAGCAATTTCGACAGCGCCATCGACGCCGGCCGTCGTCTCGTCGCCATGGATCCGTTGGGCGAGCCTGGCCATCGATTGCTCATGAGCGCATACAGCGCGGCCGGTCGACGCGCCGATGGGCTGCAACACTATGCGACGTTCGCCGAGACACTGCGCAATGAGCTCGACACCGCTCCCGATCCGGAAACACAGAAGCTTGCCGAGCGCATCCGCTCCGATGAGCGAGCAGGGGATGCAGAGCGTGTCGATTCCCAACCCACGGCCCTCCCCGATCCGCGCCCGCTGGTGGACAGACCTTTGATTGCAGTTCTCGCGTTCGAGAACATGTCGGGGGACCCTGAGCAGGAATACTTCGCCGACGGGATCACCGACGACATCATCACCGCGCTGTCCAAGTCGCGCATGTTCTTCGTGATGGCGCGCAACTCGACCTTTACGTACAAGGGGAAGAAAGTCGACGTGCGCCAGATCGCACGTGAGCTAGGCGTTCAGTACGTTCTCGAAGGAAGCGTTCGGCGCGCGGGAGATCGCGTGCGCA
>JAPULC010000409.1 GCA_027295305.1 Gammaproteobacteria bacterium | reverse complement strand
TTTTGACGCCTGGGGCTAATTAATTTCGCATTAATGTGGGTGGTCTCCCACCGCGCTCCCTGTCCGTTGATTTTTGCTGCGGGCTCTTCCGTAAACGGCTCAGAAAAATGCGGTCGTGCTTACGCCAGCCGCAAGGCTGGCGCGACATCCTTGTTCCGGACGCTAGGTCTTGCCCCTTTCGGGACAGGACCTAGCTATGGCGGACCGCGAAATGGGCGCCTGTGGCGCAGGGAATATTACGTAGTCCGGCTCGCACTATTGCGTGCCTGGTTCGGTGCTAAGTCTGTTTCAACGACCCTTGTTTCGGGTACCCTCGTCGAAATCAGGTGGTCGGAGGACGGACACAGTGGCTCAGCTGATAGCAACCGACGGTTTCACCCTGGGTGCGTACGATGCGATGCCCAAGGGGGAGGCCCGTGGCGCAGTGGTCGTGATTCAAGAGATCTTCGGGGTGAACGTGCACATCCGCGAGGTGTGCGACGGATATGCTGCGGATGGATTCGCCGCCATCGCTCCGGCGCTGTTCGATCGAGTGCAGCGAGGTGTGGAGCTGGGTTACGACCAGGCGGCCATGGGGCAGGGGATCGAGCTCGCGATGCAGAAGGTCGATCAGGGAAACGCCTTGCTCGATCTGCAGGCAGCGATCGACGAAGCCGGCCGTCACGGCAAGGTGGGCGTCGTCGGCTATTGCTGGGGCGGGCTGATGGCTTATCTCTGCGCCTGCCGCCTGGAAGGGGTTTCTGCGGCTGTGGGTTACTACGGCGGCGGGATCGCTGGAGTTGCCTCCGAGGCGCCGACCTGTCCCACGATGCTGCACTTCGGCGAGAAGGATGCGCACATTTCGATGAGCGACGTCGACAAGGTGCGCGGTGCCAGGCCGGAGGTCGAGGTGAACGTCTACGACGCCGACCACGGATTCAACTGTGATCACCGCGAGAGCTATGACGAAGCCGCGTCGAAGCTCGCGAGAGAGCGTACGTTGGCGTTTTTCTCGCAACATCTCGGTGCCTAGGCGGAAACGGTAGGAGTATCTCGAATTGCGCGCTCCGAGGGACCTAGCGCGGCTTCCTGCCCCGGACGGCGAGAATACCCACCAGAAGCGCGCCGTAACCCGCCTCGCGCTTGACATCCCGCGGGTGTTTGCAGATCCTTCGCCATTCTGCGCCACCGAGGCGACGGGGTTGATGTGCGTCGCGTTTGCTGGCTGAAGTAATGACCGAGAAGACAAGGCGAACAATCAAGCCTTGCGATTCGGAACGAGAGGTTTGTGCAATGTGTCCTGGGGGGGCATTGGATCTACCCTGCTCTCACTCGCCCCGGCTCTGCGCCGGACGCGTGCTCGACGCTTGCTTTGTTGAACGTTAATCCCTTAGGACGGACTAGATGAATAAGCAGCGTTTACCGTTCCTGGTGTTGCCGGTGGTGGCAGCCATGATGTTTGCGGCTTGCATCCCGGCGACAGCGTTCGCTGCGACACTCGCCGATGTATTGCGAACGGTGCAGACCATCAACCAGGAGGCGCGAAGATCGCAGCAGCGAGTCGATGCACTCACCGACGAGACGCGACGTCTGCTCAACGAGTACAAGGTGGTTCTCAAAGAGAACGAAGGCTTGCGGGTCTACATTCGGCAGCTCGAGCGCCAGATCGCCAGCCAGGAAGACGAGATGCGCCAGCTGAACGCCTCCATCGACCAGGTGACGGTCATCGAGCGCCAGATCACGCCACTCATGCATCGCATGATCGATGGCCTGGAACGTTTCGTCGAGATGGATGTGCCGTTCAATGAAGACGAGCGCCGCGATCGTATCGATCGCCTGCGCGGGATGATGGACCGCGCGGACGTTGCAGTGTCCGAGAAGTTCTCCCAGATCCTCAATGCCTATCAGATCGAAAACGAGTTCGGCCGCACGATGGAAGCCTATGTCGACGACAGCTTCGAGTACGAGGGCCGTACGCTGGTGGTCGACATGCTTCGATTCGGACGTATTTCGCTGGTCTTTCAGACCCCGGACGGCGAGACCATCGGCGGGTGGAACCAGCAGCAGCGACGATGGGAGGAGCTGGACGACAGCTACAAGAGCCAGATTCGAAACGCTGTGCGCATGGCGCGCAAGCAAGCGTCGGTGGATTTGTTGATCCTGCCCATCAATGCGCCGGAATCCGTCGGAGGAGCTGACTGATGAAGTCGACAGTCACGATTCAGCGTTTGATGTTCGCAGCGCTCCTGCTGTTCGCCACCCCCACGTTCGCCGCCGAGCCCGAAGAGAGGACTGCAGATCAAAGCCCCACGAAGGAAGATCTGCAGCCGACACCCACGATGGAGGACCTGCTGGAACTGATTCGCCAAGGGAAACTTCACGAGAGCGATCTGAGTCGGCAGCGCGAGCAGGAGTTTTTGCGTGCCCGACAAGATCAGCAGCGCCTTCTGAACGACGCGAAGGCCGAGCGCCGCCGGCTCGAGCAGCGTGCAGATCGGATGGAGACGCAGTTCGAGGAGAACGAGGTCAAGATCGGCAATCTGCAGGAAGCATTGGACAAGCGTCTCGGCTCGTTGCGCGAGCTGTTCGGCGTGCTGCAGCAGGTCTCGGGAGATACCCGCGGCCTGTTCGGTGCTTCCGTGATCAGCACTCAGTTCCCCGGGCGCGGAGAGTTTCTCGGCGAGCTGGCCGCCAAGATGGGCAAGAGCACCCAGCTTGCCAGCATCGCGGAGATGGAGCGGCTCTGGTTCGAGCTCCAGCGCGAGATGATTCAATCCGGCAAGGTGGTCACGTTTCGCTCGACGGTTACCCAGGCAGATGGCGAGGTCCGGGAAGCGGACGTGACCCGTATTGGTTCCTTCAACGTGGTTGCAGACGGCGACTACCTGAACTTCGTGGGGGAAACCCTGGTGGAGCTCGCGCGTCAGCCTTCGGGTCGCTTCACGGGGACCATACCGGATCTCCAGGACGCCGACACCGACGGGCTAGTTGGGTTTGGCGTGGATCCCACCCGCGGATCTCTGCTTCAGCTCATGATCCAGGCAGCCACCCTCGAGGAACGGGTGGGCACCATGTTCAATTTCACGACCGCCGATTGCTATCTTCCGTTCTGTGACGGCCAGGGGGGCTATGTCGGCTCGGTGATCATCCTGGGCGGTATTCTCGGTGTGCTGCTCGCCCTCGAGCGGCTCATCACGCTCAGTATGATCGGCGCCCGTGTTGCGGCGCAGACACGCAGCGATCAGCCAAGCGACAACAATCCGCTCGGACGGGTGCTCAGGGTCTACGAGGACAACAAGGACGTGGATGTCGATACCTTGGAGCTGAAGCTCGGGGAGGCGATTCTCATCGAGCAACCGAAGCTCACACGCAACATCACGCTGATCCAGGTGATCTCGGCGGTGGCGCCGTTGCTCGGGCTGCTCGGAACGGTGATCGGGATGATCCTGACATTTCAGGCCATCACACTGTTCGGCACCGGGGACCCGAAGACCATGGCAGGGGGGATCTCCACCGCGTTGATGACCACGGTTCTGGGGCTTGTGGTCGCAATTCCCACACTGCTGTTACACAGCATCGTCAACACCCGCAGCAAGGCAGTGCAGCACGTTCTCGCGGAGCAGGCCCAAGGCATGGTCGCCGAGCACGCCGAGCGTACCGGGCAACCATTGGGCTGAGACCGACGTGTTCTACGGAGCGTACATCGACATCCTCACGTTCATGGAGCGCGGTGGCGATGTGCTCTGGTACATCGCCGCCGTCACCTTCCTGATGTGGTCGTTGATCATCGAGCGGGTGTGGTATTTCTTCGAGGAGCACAAGAACATCATCCGCGAGGCCACCGAAAAGTGGGAAGATCGCCCGGAGCGCCAGTCCTGGACGGCGTCGTCGATCCGCGACTGGCTCATCTCCGAGGCGTCCGGGAAGATCGCGGGCCCGCTTCCGCTGATCCAGACCTGCGTAGCGCTGTGCCCACTGCTGGGCCTGCTCGGCACGGTGACGGGCATGATCTCGGTGTTCGACTCCATGGCGACGCAGGGTGGCAATGCCCGCTCCATGGCCGCGGGGGTCAGCATGGCCACCATCCCCACCATGGCGGGCATGGTGGCATCCATCTCAGGTCTGGTGGCGGCCAATATGTTGAAGACGAAGATCGACTTCGAGATCGAGTTGTTCCGAGATCACCTCACGATGGATCACTAGTGTTGCAGGCCACGAGAGTCGGAAGAGAGGTTAGCGACCGATGAGACGCTCCATGGCACGTGCTTCCCTGGGGGCTTCAGGGGATGCCCAGCTCAATTTGACGCCGATGCTGGATGTCGTGTTCATCATGCTCATCTTTTTCATCGTGACCGCCACCTTCATCAAGGAGGCCGGCATTCAGGTATTGCGCCCCGAGGCTGACACGTCGATCTCCAAACCCACGGTAGCGGTGATCGTTGCGGTGAGCGAGTCCGGAGACATCTGGATCGACAAGAAACGCGTCGACCCTGGCGCCGTGCGCGCAAACATCGAGCGCCTGCACGCGGAAAATCCCAAGGGCGGCATCGTGATCCAGGCCGATCGCAAGTCGAAATACGAAGTGCTGAAGACCGTATTGGATGCCTCGCGAGCCGCGGGCGTCACCGAGGTCGCGGTGTCGACGGAGAGGTGAGGTGCTGAGGAGATACGCCATCGGTATTGCGCTGGGCGCCTCCGTCACGTTCGGACTGTTCCTCCTGATGCAGGCGCTGATCAAGTCCGACAAGAGTCCGTTCACGGATCCGCCTACCGGCAGCCTGCTTGATTTCGTGCGGCTGCAGGACGAGCAGGAGCTTCTCACCAAGAAGCGCAAGCCCAAGCCGCCCCCGCCTCCCGACGAACCACCCCCGGACATGCCCAAACCGACGTTCGACACCAATATTTCCATGGGCGTCGAGATCGGCGGCGTGGAAATGGACCTCAACATCGACATGGGCGGCACTGGGGGATTCTCATCCGATGGCGAGTATCTGCCGATCGTGAAGGTCGCACCGGTTTACCCGCGCCGTGCCCTGACACGAGGCATCGAAGGCTATGTGATCCTCGAGTTCACCGTGACCCGAATGGGCACCGTGATGAATCCCGTTGTGATAGAAGCCAAACCCAACGGGATCTTCGATCGCGCGGCGCTCCAGGCGGCGCTCAAGTTCAAATACAAACCCAAGGTGGTGAACGGCGAACCCATCGAGGTGCGCGGCGTGCGCAATATCATTCGCTTCGAGCTCGAAGACCCGGGAGGAAGAGGCTGAGATGCATCGCATCGTATTGCTGACCACGCTCATCGCGGCCCTATGTCTCCCGCTGCCGGGCCTCGACCTCGTCTCCTCGGCGCAGGCTGCCGAGAAGAAAAAGAGCGAAAAACCCGTCAAGACGCGCAAGACCCCTGCGATGCGAGAGCAGACCTACAAAAAGCTATCGCAGGTGCAGGAATTCATCGACGTGAAGGACTATCAGGGGGCGCTGCAGGTCCTCGGCAAGACGCGTTTGAGAAACATGAACGCGTACGAGCTCGGGCAACTCTACAACATGTGGGCTTACGTCTATTTCAGCATGGAGAATTACCCGAAGGCGATCGAAGCCTACCAGGCGGTGCTCGCGCAGGTCCCTGGAATTCCAGAGGTGATGGAGGAGCAGTCCCTCTACGCCGTGGGCCAGCTCTACTTCATTCTTGAAGACTATCGGCGCTCCATCGAGTATCTGCACAAATGGTTTGCCGTTGTCACCAACCCCGGCCCGCAACCCTATGTCTTTCTCGCGCAGGCCTACTACCAGCTCAAACGCTTTCGTGAAGCGATTCCTCCCGTCATGACCGCCATCGACATTGCTCGCCAGCGGGGGCAGCGTCCCAAGGAGAACTGGTGGCTGCTGCTTCGTGCCATGTACTACGAGCTCGAGGACTGGCGCAAGGTCCTCGACATCGTGGAGATTCTCGTCGTCGAATATCCGAAGAAGGACTACTGGGTCCAGCTCTCGGGGATCTACGGCCAGGAAGGATACGAGAAGAACCAGGTGGCAGCGCTGGAGATGGCATGGCTTCAAGGTTGGCTGGAGCGCGAGCAGGAATACGTCAACCTTTCGGGATTGTTCATGCAGGAAGAGGTGCCCTATCGTGCGGCGCGGGTCCTCAAGGAGGGCATGGACAAGGAAATCGTAGAGCCCGATTCCGATAACTGGCGCATGCTCGGACAAGCGTGGCAGATGGCGCAGGAGGTGGACCGAGCGATTCCTGCTTACAAGAAAGCGGCGGAGCTCGCTGAGGATGGCGATATTGCCTATCGACTGTCACAGCTGTTCATGGAGAAGGACGACAACGCCAGCTGTCTGAAATTTGCCAACATGGCCCTGCGGCAGGGGGAACTGCGTCGCGAGGAAGACGTGCAGATGGTCAAGGGCATGTGCCAATTCAATCTCGATCGCCTGTCGAACGCACGCGACACGTTCGCTGTGTGCAGACGTACCGCCCGGCGCTCGGAGAACGACATGACCGCGCGCCAGTGTCAGCGCTGGATCGCCTACGTCGACCGGGAACGCAGCCGAAGGCTCAAATTGCGGGCCAGGCTCTGAGCAATGGGTCGGCATTCACCCTGAGCGGTTGTGGTGGGGTGGACTTCGGCTTCGTCGATCGAGTGTCCCAGGAAGCGATGTTCAGCGGAATCGTTCAAGGCCTTTGCCCCGTCACCTCCATCCGCCGCGATGAAGACGTCGCTGCGTTGACGATCGAGCTTGGGACTCTCGCCGAAGGGCTCGATGCGGGCGCCAGCGTTGCCATCAACGGTGTCTGCCTCACCGTCGTGGCCGTGAATCATCACGACGTCGTCTTCGAAGCCATCCCCCAGACGCTCGACCACAGCAATCTCGGAAAGCTCGGCCCCAGCGATCGCGTCAACGTGGAGCGTTCGTTCAGCGTGGGTGACGAGATCGGTGGTCACACGTTGTCCGGGCATGTCTCCGGTGTGGCCCGGATCGGTAATGTCCGACCGCGCGGCCGCTCGAAGGAAATGACGCTGAAGATGCCCGCGTCACTCATGAAGTTTCTGTTCGACAAGGGATTCGTGGCCCTCGATGGTGCGAGTCTCACCATATCGGAGGTCGAGCGTGCGAGTGACAACATCCTGGTGAACCTGATTCCAGAGACGCTTGCCCGCACCACGTTCGGCTTCAAAGAGCCGGGTGATCAGGTGAACGTGGAGGTCGATGCGGCGACCCAGGCAATGGTGGAGACCGTCGAGCGGCTGCTCGGCGATTCGGAATGGCGGAAATCTGTAGGTCTTACCTAGTTATGGGAATCCCCAGCCCGCGTACAACTTTTCCGAGTAGCTTCCTTCGGTGACACGGCTGCGTCGTCGTTGGCAAGTTGGTTAGCTTTAGTTAGTTCCTGTCCCGAAAGGGACAGGAACTAACGTC
>JAPULC010000408.1 GCA_027295305.1 Gammaproteobacteria bacterium | reverse complement strand
ATCCTGCTATTGCGGGATGTGTCGAAATCGGTTCGGACCGCGGCAGGCGAACTCAAGATACTGGAAGGGATCAGTGTCGAAATCAAGCGGGGTGAAAGCGTCGCGGTAGTCGGCGCATCGGGCTCCGGAAAGACCACGCTGCTCGGTCTGATGGCTGGACTGGATGTGCCCACCAGTGGGCGCATTCTCTTCGATGGCCACGATCTTACGTCGATGGACGAGGAGGAACGCGCACATCTACGCGGTCGCCTCGTGGGCTTCGTATTTCAAACCTTCCAGCTGCTCGGAAGCCTCACCGCGCTGGAGAACGTCATGTTGCCGATCGAGCTTCGGGGCGACTCGTCAGCGCAATCCGCAGCGGCAGAGGTCCTCCGACGAGTGGGTCTGGGGGAGCGTTTTGATCACTATCCGAAACAGCTCTCCGGTGGAGAGCAACAGCGTGTCGCCATCGCGCGGGCGTTTGCATCCAATCCCACGGTGCTTTTTGCCGACGAGCCAACGGGCAATCTCGATACTCGTACCGGAGAGCTGGTGACTGATTTGCTCTTCGAGCTCAATCGGGAATACCAGACGACCCTGGTGCTCGTGACCCACGACGTACGTGTCGCCTCTCGCTGCAATCGATCGCTGTTTCTCGACGCGGGACACCTCGTCAGCGCCGATGACGAGAGCGTGGCGCCACTCCAACGAGGCGCCACATGAGGCTCGCATTGCGGCTCCTGGTCAGAGATTGGCGGGGCGGCGAGCTCGGGCTTCTGATCGTCGCGCTGCTGCTTGCGGTCACCACCGTCACGAGCATCAGCATTTTCGTGGAACGACTGCGCATCGCGCTCATCAGCGAGTCGAGTGCATTTCTCGCCGCTGATCGGATAATTTCCAGCATGCTGGAGATACCCGGCGAATGGGAATCTGCAGCGCAGGGTCTCGGACTGAATACCGCTCGTACGCTGTCGTTCGCGTCGATGGTGTTCGCACGCGAACGTAACCAGTTGGTTTCGGTCAAGGCGGTGAGTCCCAGCTATCCGCTGCGCGGCGAGCTCAAGGCGGGGGAGGTTCCGTTCGAACCAGGGCAGGTGGTGAGCACGGGGCCGCAGCCGGGCACGGTGTGGTTGGACTCGCGGCTGTTTCCAGCCCTCGACCTGCGTCCAGGCGATACGGTGGGGATCGGCGTCGCCGAGTTCCGGGTCGCCTCCGTGCTCACACAGGAGCCGGATCGTGGCGGCGGCTTTTTCGATCTCGGGCCGCGCATCCTGATGCACATGGACGACGTGCCTGCCACCGAGGTGGTGCAGCCCGGCAGCCGCATCACCTACCGATTGTTGCTTGCGGGAGACGACGATGTGCTGGGTGCATTTCGCGAATCGATCGTGGCGCTCCTGCGCCCGAATTACCGCTGGATCAGTATGCGTGATGGCAATCGGTCCATCGGCTCCGCGCTGGATCGAGCCGAGAGCTTCCTTCTGCTCGGCGGCCTGATGGGGGTGATTCTGGCAGGGGTCGCAGTCGCCTTGGCCGCCAACCGCTATAGCCAGCGACACCGCGATCACGTGGCGATCCTGAAGACCCTGGGGCTTGGACCGCGTGGCGTGCTGCGAATCTACGTGTTCATATTCTTGATGCTCGGTGTGGGGGCCACCGCCGCGGGTTGCGCACTCGGCTACGCAACCCAGATCGGGATCGTTGCCGTCATTAAGGAGTTCATTCCGGTGGCGCTTCCTGCGGCGGGGGCACGCCCCTATCTGATTGGCGCGTTGACCGGTTTCATCTGCCTGATGTCCTTCGCGTTGCCGCCCATTCTGCGGCTCAAGGGGGTGTCGCCCATGCGCGTGATTCGGGGGGACGTAGAGGGCGAGGGTCTGCAGGCGCGGGTGGCCTATGGCTTCGGCATCGGGGGCACGCTGCTGCTTCTCGTCTGGTACAGCGGCAGTCTGTTTCTCACCGTTGTGGTGGTGGGGGGCACATTGGTGGTAGCGGCAACTTTCGGTTCCATGGCCTGGCTGATGTTGCGGGCCGGACGTCGCGTGGGGATGCAGGCAGGCAGCGTCTGGCGCCTGGCGCTTGCTGGGATGCAACGCCGCGGCCGCGATAGCGCAGTGCAGATCGTGATCTTCGGGCTCGCCATCATGATATTGCTGATTCTGATTCTGGTACGTACGGCGCTGATCGCGGAGTGGCGGGCGCAGCTGCCGGAGAACACACCCAATCACTTTGTCATCAACATCGTGCCGGAGGACGTCGAGCCGGTGCGGGCGATGATCGCCGAGGTCGCGGACGCGACCGGCCCCCTCTATCCCATGATTCGCGGGCGCGTCACCGCGGTGAACGGCGAGGAGGTCGGCAGCTGGATGCGCCGCCGCGGGGGCTTCGAAGGCGGACCGCGCCTTTCATCGGGACGCAATCTCGCCTGGGCGGCGGAATTCCCGGCGGACAATTCCCTGGTGGCCGGCCAGTGGTGGGACTCTGACACCGAGGAGGTGCTGGTGTCGGTGGAGGAAGACTACGCCCGCGACGCGGGCATCTGGATAGGCGATCGGCTTTTGTACAACATTGCTGGTCGCGAGATCGAGGCCCGCATCGCCAGCATTCGCCGAGTCAACTGGGACGGAATGCGGCCGAATTTCTTCGTGCTCTTCTCGCCGGGTGCCTTGGAGGACTTTCCTGCCACCTGGATGACGAGCTTTCATCTAGCCCCCGAGCGCAAGCTTTTTCTCAATGACTTCCTGGGTGCGTTTCCGACGGTGACAGTGATCGAGGTAGACGCGATCATTGCGCAGGTGCAATCCATCGTGGAACGCGTCACCTTGGCGGTGGAGCTGGTGTTGGGGTTGATCCTGATTTCCGGTGCTCTGGTGCTGGTGGCGAGCGTGGAAGCCAGCATGGACGAACGCATGCGCGAGCACGCGCTGGTGCGCACCCTCGGTGCGAGCCGCAAGCGGATCATGGGTTCGCTCGGCATCGAGTTCTGCGCGCTCGGCCTGTTCGCCGGGGTCATGGCCGTCATCGGCACGGAGGTGACCGTGTATGCGCTCGAGACCCAAGTCTTCGACTTGCGCCACAGCGTGCATCCGTGGCTTTGGGCAGTGGGGCCGGCGCTTGGCGTGCTGATCATCGGTGCCCTGGGGTTGGCGGTCACCCGCCGCGTCGTATCAGCGCCGCCGATGATGGTGTTGAGGGAGTTCTCTTGATGCGCGGCGGATTCGCGATGTTCGGCCTGGTGGGTGGCATCGTAATGCTCACGACCTTTTTGCTGGTCCCCGAGCCCGACGCCCCGGACGTAGCCGAGACGTTCCCGCTGTCGTCGCAATTCGAGATGCCCGATTTCGCGGCTATCGATCATCCGGCCGAGCGTAAGGAGGAGTTTCTGGCGTTCCTCAGACCGTATGTGGATCAGATCAATCGTGAGATCATCGCTCAGCGCCAGATCCTCGAGAACGTGCGCGAGCGGCTGGCGGCGGGGCGCACCCTGACCACGACTGAGGTGGTGGCGTTGTCGGTGCTTGCGCAACGCTACAAAGTGGAGCCCGTAGAGCCTCCCCCCGTTGCGTTCCTGGACGAGCTCCTGCGGCGCGTGGACATCCTCCCGCCCTCGCTGGTGCTTGCGCAGGCGGCTTCGGAATCGGCGTGGGGCACGTCGCGTTTCGCGCGGCGCGGCAACGCGATCTTCGGCCAATGGTGTTTCAGCGAAGACTGTGGACTCGTGCCGGCGGGACGGTCAGATGGAAAGGTTCACCAGGTACGGCGCTTCAAGACAGTGATGGACTCCGTGCGTGCCTACTTCAGAAACATCAACACTCACTCAGCCTACGCTTCGCTGAGGGAGATGCGTGCACAGCTGCGCAAGGATGAAGCGACGCTTCGGGGATCGGAGCTCGCGGCAGGTCTCCTTCGGTACTCCGAAAGGCGACAAGCCTACGTCGACGACATCCGCGACATCATTCGGGTCAACGAGCTCGGGGTCTTGGATCAGAGCTTGGCGGCTTCGCTTTAACCGGAAATTGCCGTTCCTGGCAATTTCCTCTGACGCTGCGGCGAAGCAAGTTCGCCTTCATCTTGGTGGTCTCCCACCGCGCTCCCAGGCCCTTTCCTTATGCTGCGCGTTCTTCGGTTCGGTAAGAGGGCTCCGCAAAAAAGCGGTCCTGCTTACGCCAGCCGCAAGGCTGGCGCGACATCCCTGTCGCGGATAGTTGCGCATGTCGGCTAGCCACTCGTTAGTCCGACCCGCCGGGTCGCACCCACTGATAGGAAAACCAGTAGTAGCGTCCGCTGCCTCGATGTGGGGCGGTGCAGTTGTAACGTGAACGACCGGGCGGTAGTGGATCGTTGGGTGTCATGCGAAAGTGAAGCTCGTCGAAAAACTCCACCTGCATTGCGCCCTGCCCAGAGGCGTAGCACGCCAGCTGATCGATGGCGTAGGCCCCCAAAGCCAATGTGATCTCGAGTGCCGGGTGCGTAACTTGCTCCGGGAGCGCCGGGTCCGGCAGCGAAGATTGGTCGAGCACCGGGAGCGGAAGCGACTGCGATTTCAGAAGGAATTCGTCGAGTACGGTGAACGATCCTGCGATGGGAAAGCGGGGCAGGGCCGCAAAGTCGGCAAGGGGACCCACGGCTCCGGACTGTTGCCCAAAGCCTATGTAATCGTGTTGGCGTAGCCACGCCTTGAGTGCGTCGTTGTATTCGCCGTACGGATAAGCGTGATAGCGCAAGCTCTCTCCGATCTCCCGCGCGAGGGTTTTCTCCGCGCTTTCGATCTCCTCGGTGACACGAGTGAGCCACTGTGTCGCGCTCTCGCCTTCGAGACGTCGTATCAGGTGGGCATGAGTGCGCGAGTGATTCGCGATGCTCGCGCCGTGAGCGTGCATTTCCCGGAGCTCATCCCACGTCACGTAGCCGGGTCGTCCCACCGTATCGGTTTGAACGAAGATCGTGAACGGCCAGCCCAGCTCACGCAGTCGAGGAAACGCTTCGCGATGGACACTGACATAGCCGTCGTCGAACGTGATAGCGAGGGTTTTGTCTCTAAGTGGTTGTCCCGTACGGATTTTCTCCACCACCGTGGTGAGGGGCTCGACCACCAGAGCGTGTTCCTGGATCAACCGGAGTTGAGCACTAAACTCAACTGGAGTGACGCTCGTAATACGCGGCGTCGCGGTGTCCACGTGGTGGTACTGCAGGATGACGGCATGATCGACCGCAGCGACCCGGTCGACCTCATCGGCAGTTCGTGCGCAGGACAACAGGGGAACGAGCAGCACGACTAGCGTAAATCGTGCGCTCGGGATTCGCCGGGAGATCCTTGTTTTTTCGAGGTTCACCCCGTGGATTCTAACGGGAGTCGCGGCGTTTGAAGATCGGCAGGGCCCATCTCGCGTTCGAACGTAAAAAGCACCGCCTTGGTGCTGTCCCACCGATGGGTGAATCCATTCCGGACCTCACCCGCCGCTTTGTCATGCCGACACTCGTCGCAGTCGTGTTCATTGCCGCAAGTCTCGGCGCGTATCGCATCGTGAACTCCCCGGGATTCGGTGTCGACCAAGCCAATCAGCTCGCAGCGTTGGCGGAGCGCTTGCGTGTGGAGGCCGCGGGCGACCCGATGGAGACGTCCAGTATCGTGATGCTCATTGCGCAGGAGCTTGGCGGCTACGATCGAGAGACGTTGCCCGAGGCCGCCATGTTGATCGCCCTCGCCGAGCCTGGCGCCATCAATGCACCCAGAGTCCAGGCCCTCGAGCTTGCACTGCGAGCTGCCGCGCTTCGACTGCAGGCGATACGGGAGCCCGCCTGGCTAGCGGCGAGCGGACCGTTCGGCGTCGCGGCGGCAGGCTTTGCTCTGCTCATGGTGCTCGGCTTCGTAGGTCAGGTCCCGCGAAACGTCCGACAGACCCGTGGCGGCGGGCCTAATGACGCGCTGTCGGTGGAGAGTGTCGTCGCGTTGGCCCAATCGCTCTTCGAGCATAGTGGAGAGTCGGTGATGATCACCGACTCGGATGGACGGATCCTGGCCGTCAATCCCGCCTACTGCGGGTCAACCGGATACTCGCAGGACGAGGTGCTCGGGCGCCCCATGGATTTCAACAGCGCGGGGCATCAGGGGGACGACTATTACACCTCGGTGCTGGCGACCGTGCGTTCTCACGGGATGTGGCGCGGCGAGCTCTGGCACCGGCGAGGCAATGGCGAAGCGTTCGTGGAGAATGCCACGCGCATCGCGCTCTACGATGCCGGCGGCCGGGTAGAGAACCTGGTGAGCATCGCGGCGGATCTCACCTCGCACAAAGACGCTGAGAAAGTGCTGGTCTGGCAGTCGAATCACGATGCGCTCACCAAGCTCCCCAACCGCGGACTGTTGCAGGAGCGTCTTTCCGCGACGCTGCGTCAGGTCAGGCGCGACGGGGGCTCGGGCGCTCTGCTGCTGATCGATCTCGATCGATTCAAGGGCATCAACGAGATGCTGGGTCACAGCGCCGGGGATCTGGTGCTGATAGACGCTGCGCATCGGCTTGCTCTCAGCGTCCGCGAGACCGATACCCTGGCGCGTCTCGGGGGAGACGAGTTTGCGGTGATCATGCCGAGCATTCGCCGCGAGGAGGATGTGGAGCGGGTGGCCCGCAAGATCCTGGATCGCATGGACGAGCCGTTTTCGCTCGAGCAGCAGGAGATTTCCGTCACTGCGAGTATCGGCATCGCACTGTTTCCGGCTAATGGGGGCGATGTGGACACGCTCGTGAGCAACGCGGAAACCGCCATGTACCGCGCGAAGGATCAGGGGCGCAACGCCTATTTCTTCTTTGAATCTGCGGTGAACCGGCGAATAGCTCGCAATCTGGTGCTCGAGCACGAGCTGCGCAAGGCCATCGTGGAGGACCAGCTCGCGCTACGCTATCAACCCATCATCGACCTGAAGCAAGGCCGGGTGTCCAGCGTCGAGGCGCTTCTACGCTGGGAGCATCCGAAGCTCGGTGCCATCTCGCCGTCGGAGTTCATTCCGGTTGCCGAGGAATCCGGCCTGATCGTGCCCATCGGCTACTGGATCCTCGAATCGATTCAGCGCCAGCTGTTCGAGTGGCAGGCGATCGGGATCTCGAACCTGCGCGTGTCCATCAACATTTCCGCCCGCCAGCTCAGTCAACCGCGACAGAAGGAGGAGCTCGCGCGCTTGATCCGAACAGCCCATGCCGATCGCATCACGCTCGAGATCACCGAGAGCCTGCTGATGGAGAATGACGGAACGGTGAGGGAATTTCTCACCGAGATGCAGCAGGCGGGTGTGAAGGTCGCCCTCGACGACTTCGGTACCGGTTATTCCTCGCTCAGCTATCTGCGTCGCTTCAACATCGATATCTTGAAGATCGACAAATCGTTCATCGAGGACATAGAAACCAACGAGAACGACCAGAGCCTCGTGGCGACCATTGTCTCGATGGGAAGGACACTCGGCTTGCAGGTGGTGGCCGAGGGGGTCGAGTCGGTACAGCAGGTGCGACGTCTCGCAGCCCTAGGGTGTGACTGCGCCCAGGGCTATCACTACTGCAGGCCGGTGGATGCGAACACCCTCGAGCGGTTCCTGATCTCGGGTACGCTCCAGGCGGCGGGATAACCGTCGCGTTCTTGACGCTGAATCCTCCGGTTCCATTACACTGTTGTCGCCCGGTGATTGAGGTGGATGACATGAAATCGCGAGCCGCAGTTGCCTGGGAAGCCGGGCGAGGGTTGGAGATCGAGGAGGTGGAGGTCGCCGCCCCAAAGGCGGGGGAGGTCATGCTGCAGATGAGGGCGACCGGCGTCTGCCACACCGATGCCTTCACCCTGTCCGGCGATGACCCGGAAGGAATATTCCCTTCCATCCTCGGTCACGAAGGGGGCGGTGTGGTGGTGGAAGTGGGAGAAGGGGTCACGTCCGTCAAGCCCGTCGATCACGTGATTCCGCTCTACACGCCGGAGTGTCGTGAATGCGAGTTCTGCCTCTCGGGCAAGACCAACCTGTGCCAGGCGATTCGTGTCACTCAGGGGCAGGGACTGATGCCTGATGGGACGGCGCGCTTCTCGCAGCGTGGCAAGCCCATTTATCACTACATGGGCACGTCCACGTTCTCGGAGTTCACCGTGGTACCTGAGATCGCCATCGCGAAGATTCGCGACGATGCGCCGCTCGACAAAGTGTGCTTGCTGGGCTGCGGGATCACGACGGGAATCGGTGCAGTGCGCAACACTGCAAAGGTCGAGCCGGGATCAACCGTGGCGGTGTTCGGTCTGGGCGGGATCGGTCTCAGCGTGATCCAGGGCTGCGTCATGGCGCAGTCGGGGCGCATCATCGCCATCGATGTCAACGCCAACAAGTTCGAGATGGCGCGACGCCTCGGCGCCACCGATTGCGTGAACCCGACCGAGCACTCGGACGCTGTCCAGGACGTGATCGTGGAGATGACGGGCGGCGGCGTCGACTACTCCTTCGAGTGTGTTGGAAACGTGGGTCTGATGCGATCGGCCCTCGAGTGCTGTCACAAGGGCTGGGGACAATCCATCATCATCGGCGTCGCGGGAGCCGGTGCCGAGATCGCCACGCGACCCTTTCAGCTCGTGACGGGTCGGGTATGGCGCGGCACAGCGTTCGGCGGGGTGCGTGGCCGCACCGAGCTTCCGGGCTACGTCGACGACTACATGGCCGGCACCATCAACATCGACGACATGGTGACGCACTCGATGAAGCTGGAGGAAATCAACCTTGCGTTTGATTTGATGCACGAAGGCAAGAGCATTCGCTCGGTGGTCCTCTACGACTGAAATCGTCCAGATCAAGGAGTAAACTGCCGCGCCTCGTCCAACACATCCGTGAGGGCGTGCTGGAGATCTTGCTGAAGCGCTTCCAGCTCATCGGTCTCGCGATTCTCCAATGCAGCTTCCAGGGCGGCAGCACGGTCGGCCAGTACCTGGGCACCAAAACCGCCGCCCACCCCCACGAGGTTGTGAGCAAGCCGCTCTGCCCCGGCAAAGTTGCCGCCGGCGATCAGCTGTGCCATGCGTTGGTCGGCGTCGTGATAGTGGCGCACGAACTCAATGAACAACCGCTCGAGCAACCGCGCGTCGCCTGCGTGATATTTCAGCGCCTTGCGTAAGTCGATGACCCCAGCGCTATCCTGCATCCGCGCGTCTCTGATGGCGTGTGTGAGAGTCTCGAGGAGGGTGTCGTAGTCGATGGGTTTCAGAAGGTATTCGTCGAATCCGGCGGCCGCCGTGCTGTCGAGATTTCTGGTCATCGCATCGGCCGATACTGCGATGATGGGCGTGCGATCGCCGCGGCCGCGGATGGCGCGACAAGCTTCGAGGCCATCCATTTCCGGCATGTGCAGATCCATCAGAATGGCATCGAAGCGCTGTTGCGTCGACAACTCGACGGCAGCTCGCCCCGTGTCTGCCGTGGAGACCCGTGCCCCGCCGCGTTCGAGAAAGTGCTTTGCGAGCTTCTGATTGACCGGATTGTCCTCCGCGAGCAGGATCGAAGTGCCGGCCAGGGGTTGATCGGTGCGCGCGTGCCGGGTGCGTTTGTCGATCGCGGCGCTCACCTCCGCCTCGCTCGGAACATCGAGGGGGAGCCGAAAGTAAAATCGGCTTCCGCTACCGGGGGTGCTCTCCACGTCGATGTTGCCGTCCATGAGCGCCACGAGGTGGCGACAGATCGAAAGCCCGAGTCCGGTGCCGCCGTAGCGACGGCTGATCGAGCTCTCAGCCTGCTCGAACGGCTCGAACAGTCGCTCGAGAATGTCCGGTGTGATGCCGATGCCGCTGTCGACTACCGCAAACTCGATTGAGTCACCGCTCGCGTCGATCCCGGCGCTCACCACCACGCGGCCCTCGCTCGTGAATTTCAAGGCGTTGGAGATGAGATTCGTCAACACCTGCTTGAGCCTCAGTGGGTCACCCCTGACGTAACCATGCGCCGGCAGGGCGACGGCCGTTTCATCCTGAAAGCGAAGCTCGATGACTTTCTCCTGTGCAATATGTTCGAACATGACTTCCAGTTCCTGCAGCAGCGCGTCGATTCGCAGCGGAACGTTTTCCAACACGAGCTTGCCGGCTTCGATCTTGGAGAAGTCGAGGATGTCGTTGATGATGGCGAGAAGCGTTCGCGATGCACCGTCGATGGAATCCAGATAGTTGCGATGTTCCTCGCTGAGCTCACCCTCGAGAGCGAGCCGGGTGAAGCCGACGATGGCATTCATCGGCGTGCGGATCTCGTGGCTCATGTGGGCGAGGAAATCGCTCTTTGCCTTGGCGGAAGCTTCCGCGACGTTACGTTCCTTCTCCGCCTGCTCGCGCGCCTTACGCTCGCTGATGTCCATGAGCGATGCGTCGACGTGTGTCGCGCGGCCTTCGATGTCGTAGCGAAGCTGAGCCGTGATCGACAGCCAGATCGAGGAACCGTCTGCGCGGATGCATGGTGCCTCGAAGCTCTGCACGTTGACGCCATGCTCGATCTTCGACATGAACGCACGCGCATCGTTGCCGCTGGCGAAGAGACGTGAAGGGAGATCGGCATATTCGCTGAGCACATCGGTGACATTCGTGAATCCGAGAATGCTCGCAAACGCCGGGTTGGCCCGAACGAGCCCACCGGGCGGCGCCATTTTGAACAGACCTTCGATTGCACTCTCCCACAACGCTCGGTATTCGTCGCGCGCATCTCCGAGACGCGTGTAGAGCTGCGCGTTCTCGAGCGATATCGCCGCTTGGGTTGCGAGAACACGGATGACCTCGATGCGCTGGGGCGTAAACACTTCCGGCAGCTCGGCATGTTCGAGGTACAAAATCCCTTTCAGCTCGTTCCAGTTGAGCAGCGGCACCACCAGCACCGAGAGGATCGCGTTGTCGGTGATGTACGGATCGTGATGGAACAGTTCCTCGGCTCGTGCGTTGCCGAGGCACAGCACCTCGCGCGTTCGAGAGACGTAGTAGATGACACTGCCGGGCAGGTCCCGGCATTCTTCGAGTCGCGTTGGGGGACGCATGAGCTTGGTCTCGAAAGGCTCGGCCAACGTCATGGCATGCACCGCGAGTCCGTCTCGGTCGCTCATCAGCAGGCATGCTTTCTGCGCCCCCGCCTGCTCGATCGCGAGTTTCAGCAGATTGTCCAGGACACGATCGGTCACCACCTCGCTCGAGAGCGTCTGAGTCGCCCTGATGACTGCGTTCGCGTCGAGCCCCGCGCTATCGAGGTGCTCATGTCGAGAGCCTGCCAGCTCATGTCGGGAGCCTGCCAGCTCATGTCGGGAGCCTGCGCCAGGGCCGCGGCTAGCGTGGTGGAGATAGATGTCGTAGATGCGTTCCATGTGCTCTGCTTTGGCGTAGGCACCCCAACGCAGATAGGCGTTGTGCGCGTTGCGCAACATCACCGTGGCATAGTCGTCTTTGCCGCTGGCAAGCGCATGACGTCCGGCGAGCTCGTAGGCCAGGGCCTCGTCGTTGACGTGAGCAAGCTTGCGCGCATGAGCGACTGCCCCCTCATAGCGCTCTTCAGCGCGACGCGCGCGTCCCGCCACGCGCGCGAGCTCGGCTTCGATCATCAACAACTTCGCCCCGCCGAGGATGCATCCGCGCACGGTCAAGCGGCGCATGCGCTTCACGCGGCGGCGCACGTCTGCCATGGTGGTGCGTCGCTCGTGCGTGCGACGAAGATCCACTGTGCGAAGATCCGCGAGGCTATGCAGGAAGAGCCATTGCATCTCGACGGGTGTGCCTTGCAACGCCGAGCAATAGCCTGCGCCCTCCTCTGCCGTTGCTACCACCTCCTCAGGCGTGTTGAACAGCACGTCAAGGTAGAGCCTATTGAGGTAGTAGTGCGCGAGGGCGAGGCGATCATCTGCCGAGCGATGCACCGGAACCATCGATTGTTCGTGATACACATCACCTCGCAGACGTTCCGCGCGGATGGCCTGTCCGGTCAGGTTTTGCAGGAGCTGCTGATAGAGGCACAGCAGATTGAAAGTCGTGGTATGGCGAAATGGGCGCACTGCTTCGCACCAGCCGGAGATGTCGGTCTCGAGCGCTCGCAACTCTGCTCCGCGCAGGAACTCGTTCACGCCACGGAAGAACGCGCCGACAATGGCGAATTCCACATCACCCGCTCGCAGGCTTTCGCGCCAGGCATCGGTGCCAGGGTGCGCCTCAGTCCACCCCTCCACGACGCTGTGAACGAGGGTCTGCGTTCGGGCATTCATTGTGGCGTCGCAGTGGCGAGCTGCGATGTCGATCGCGGTTTGCGCCATCGCTTTGGCGGCGTCGAAGCGCGCGTGGCTGCAGCGGTTCATGCTGATGTACGCAGCGACCACTGCGGTTTGCGGGGCGGCACCATGTGCGCGGCCCAGCTCGAGGGCGAACCGGGTGAGCTGGGGCACGGCTTCGGGCGCACAGTGTGTGGCGGCGTGGATCATCTGGGGGAGCAAGCGCATCGCGGCCAACGCTGTGGGCTTCTTCATGGGTGGTGCCCCCGGATCGAGGCGTTCGCCGCGAAAGGCAGGCTGCCGGCGTATCGTGAGACCGAGCTCGGCGATCGCCTCGCGTCCGAGCTCGAGGACGCCTCGAAGGCGATTGCGGGCAAGGAGCGCACGCATCTCGAGCAGCGTGAATGGCGTGCGCGCCGCGGGCTCGATCTCTCCCTTGAGCGCCTCGTCCGTCATCCGATCCACTTGGGCGAAATCACCGCACAGGTAGGCGTTTTCGGATGCTCCCAAGGCGAGGCGGTGCGCGAGGTGCTGATCTTCGTGCCAAGGGCGGGGTCCGAGCAGGGCGAGGCCGCTACGGTAGAGTTTGAAGGCGGGTTGGTGCGCGCCTTCTCGCGCGAGCTCGTCGCCTGCGGCGAGATTGGTATTTGCCGCACGGTGGCGAAGATCGCGATCGGGCGCCAAGGGGTCGAGGGCGCTATTGAGATGATGTGCAGCGGAGACGAGACCCGTCGATCCGCGACGTCCACCTATCAGCATGTCGGCGCAGCGCAAATGCAATCGCTGCTTGGTCTCCGGGGTGAGCTGTGAATAGGCGGTTTCCATCACCGAGGGATGGCTGAACCGATAGCGCAGCCCGGTGGCTTCGTTGGCTTCGCTGGCAGTGGGCTCAGGTGACACCACCACACGACGATCTCGCGCTTCGCGGATGACGTTCGCGACGCGATTGATGGGCACTTCGAGCAACTCTGCCAGCTCCTCCAGATCGAAGGTCTCGCCGAGCACCGAAGCGGCGCCGAGCAGCTGGCGTTGTGCCGGGTCCATGTGCAGCAAGTCGATGTCCACGAGATGACTGGCTGAGTCCGGTAGCGGCTGGGCCTTGATCTCGGCGAGGCGCCAGCACCAGCGTTCACGTTGCGCAGAAGAGGTTGCGTCGCGGGTGTCGCGATAGAGCAAACTGCGGCCATGAAGCGACGCCAGGAAGTCCACCACGACCTGCGGCAAGCCGTCGGTTTTTTCCAGCACCACCTGTGCAAGCTCTGTCACTTCTTCCAGATCGAGGGAGAGGAGATCTGCCAGAAACTCTTTCAGGGCACCCACGTCGAGGCTTCCCAGGCGCACCTCACTGCTTTGTTGGGTGGCGCTCACGGTGTGAAGCTGGGAGGCGTCCTCAGCGACCAAGATCGCAAGCACGTGGTGCAGGGGTCTCAGCGCGTCGATCAGCATCTGGAGCTCCTCGGGCTCCAGTCGATCGGCATCGTCGAGGAACAACACCAACGGCTGATCGGCACTTGCCCGGGCTCGCACGAGGACTGTCATGAGCTCGGTCGCCGAAAGCAGTCCCTGGGTGTCGGCAGGCGATTCTCCAAGGGCGTGAGACAGCTCGGGTATCAGGCCTGCGGCGGCAGGAAGCCGCGCGCCGAGCATGGCCTCGAGCCTTGCCCGCCAACGCTCGAGGGTGCGTGCGTCCCGCGTGAGGGCTTCGCGCGTAAGCTCTCGTGAGATTTCGATCACCGGGCGTGCGCCGGACAGCGGGGCGGACACGAGATAGGTTGCGCCACGCTGCCGCGCATATTCTCCGAGCTGTCGGCCGAGTCGCGAGCGTCCGCTACCGGGGGGGCCGGTCAGCAGCAACAGATGAAATACACCGCCGCCCGCTTGATCGAGTCGCGTGATCAACTCTTTCAGTTGACGGTCGCGACCGTACAGGCGACGCGGAAAGGCCAGCTGCTGAGGTGCGTCCGACGTGCCCGCGACGAAGTTCGCCGGCGGTCCGGACTTGGCGAGCACGCATTCGAGGTCGCACGCCAATGCACCAGCCGTCTGGTAGCGCTCCTCGGGGAGCTTCGAGAGCAATTTCATCAGGATCTCACCGACGGCCGGGGGAAGGCGGTGGTTGATCTCGAGCGGGGAGCGTGGGGTGCGTGCGAGGTGAGCGTGAATGAGTTCCAGCGGATCGTCGGACTGGAAGGGCAGACGACCGGTGAAGAGCTCGTACATCAGGGCCCCGGCTGCATACAGATCGGCTCTTGAATCCACCACGCGATTGAGGCGGCCGCTTTGCTCGGGGGCCATGTAGGCGAGAGTTCCCGCGAGACCGGCGGGGCTCGAAGCCTCCGCCGGAGCCGATTGGGCAAAGGTGGCCTGAGAGAAGTCCAGTAGCTTCACACCCTGCGTCTCGCGCCCGACGAGGACATTGCTGCTCGAGATATCCCGATGGGTGACCCCTTGTGCATGCAATGCCTGCAGCGCATTGGCAAGGCCCAGTGCGATGGCTCCTGCCTGCTCGATGGACAGGGGGCCGCGGGCCAGCAGCTCGTTCAGCGGTTCGCCGTTGGAGTCCTCGAATACGATGCTGAGCTCGAACTCAGCATCGATCAGCGTGAGTGCCTTGCAGACGAAGTCGCCCTCGAGGGATCGATTGATGGCGTACTCGCGCCGAAATCGTGCGACGGTGGCTGGGCTGAAGGCTTCGCGTTTGAGCGTCTTGACGATCACCGGACCGTGCTCCGTGCTCGCCCGCTCTACCCTAGAAGTTGGACTCTGGTAGAGCGTCGCAATGACGCGGTGAACGCTCATCTCGCATCAGTGCGGGACGGGACGCTATTGTCACAGTTCACTATTGCACTTCCGGTGTGAACAGATACCCGGTGCCGTGAATCGTGGTGATGATCTTGGCTGTGCTGGCGCGTTCCCCGAGCTTGCGTCGAAGCTGGCCCACCAGCACGTCGATGTACCGATCGTCCGGATACCATTCCCGATTTCGGATTCTGGTCATCAGCTGGTCACGGTTCATCGGTTCCCCGGCATTGTCCATGAGCGCCAGCAGCAATTGAAACTCCCCTTGAGAGAGCTGCTGTGAGACGCCCCCGTCTGCGACCAGGGCACGTGTGTTGAGATCCAATGCCCAGGCATCGAACCTGCGCAAGTGATTGCGACGTCTCTGGCTCTGTTGGACCTGGACGCGGCGAAGCAGATTGCGTGCACGTGTCAGGAGCTCGCGCGGATCGAAAGGCTTGGTGACGTAGTCGTCGGCGCCGCTCTCCAGCCCCTGGACTCGGTCGAGCTGCTCCTGCTTGCTGGTGACCAGGATGATGCCGACGTCGGACTCGGCGCGGATCTCACGGGTGATGCACAGTCCGTCCTTTCCAGGCAGCTTGATGTCGAGGCACACCAGCGTGATGTCGCTGTCCCGCAGCAAGGGGAGCACGTCATCCCCATTGTCGCTCGATGAGACGCGATAGCCGGCGTCCTCGAAGTGGGTGACGAGCTGCATGCGTGTGACAGGCTCGTCTTCCACCACCAGGATGTGTTGCGACTCCTCGGACACCTGGTCGGTCCTGACAGCCTTGGTTGGGGGGGTTACGATGGTCACACCTCCGACAGTAGTGTTGGGAAATCAATCACCTGTGCGTATTCCGCTGTCACGTTTATCGCATCAGTTGCTCGATGCCATCGTGGAGGAATTCGTCACCAGGGAAGGCACGGACTACAGCCACCGTGACTACAGCCTTCCGGAGAAGAGGTCCGCCGTCCTCGAGGCACTTCGCGACGGTCGCGCTCAGATCGTCTTCGATCCTGAGACCTCCACCTGCCACATCGTCGATACGCGCTGAACTGCCTGGATAGAAAGATAACTTCCTAATTTAAGACGGAAAATTGGTCCCTTGCCACGCGACGATAAGGTCGCGCGCTGCGCTTGGCCTCAGCAGAGCGCTACCATAAGGGGAGGCTGGAGGAAGGGAGGCTTGAGGCGGTTTTCTATGTGTGCCCGAACCCCGAACACGATGGCGTGTGTGAGCGTCCTCCTGACGATGCTCGGGTGCGTCGATGCCGCAGCGCAGGGAGATGTGGAACTCACGTATCGGGTCGAGAAGATCGAAGCATTCGTCAGTGACGGCGGGGACCAGGAAGCGCGACTCGTGGCCGCCGAGCAGGTCTTCGAGGGTGATGAGCTTCGCTACACCATCACGTTCACCAACCTTGCCGACGAGACGGTGGCGCCGAACAGCATCGTGGTCACCAATCCGATTCCCGAAAGCACTGAATATATCGAGGGCAGCGCATTTGGATCCGGCGCCGAGGTGGAGTTCTCGGTGGACGGTGGTCAAAGCTTCGCCCCATCGGCGGGGCTGACGATGCGCGACGCCGAGGGGGAGCGCAATGCGCTGCCGGGAGACTACACCACCATTCGCTGGCATTTCGGACCGCCCCTTCCGTCGGGGCAGCAGAGCCACGTTTTCTTCCGGGTGCGAATGCTGTAGCCAGTTCCTGTTCGGAAGGGACATACCTAGCGTCCGGGACAGGGATGTCCGGGCAGCCTTGCGGCTGGGGTTAGCAGGACCGCTTTTTGCGGGCCTCTTGTAGAAGAACGCGCAGCACAAAGAAAGGGCCTGGGAGCGCGGTGGGAGACCACC
>JAPULC010000407.1 GCA_027295305.1 Gammaproteobacteria bacterium | reverse complement strand
TGCGCGTGTCGAGGCGATTGAAAACATCGAGGCGCGATATGAAACGACGATCAAGGACGTGTTGGCCACGGACGGTCGCGTGTCGGGTGTGATCGTCGACGGAAGCGGCGAAGAGGTCGAGGCGGATCTGGTGGTCGATGCGCTGGGGCGGGGCGGCAGGTCGCTGCGATGGCTGGACAAGATGGGCTTTGCGCGTCCGGATGAGGATGTGGTGAATTGCGATTTCGCCTACACCAGTGTCTTTATGAAGCCCAATGATCCGGATCTCTTTACCGACGTTGGGTTCTTTGTGTTGCCGGGCCCAGATGGCGAACACACTACCCGTGGCGCGGCATTGGTGCGAATGGAGAAGGGCTTGTGGCTCGCGTCCGTTGGCGGCCGCTACGGCGACTTTCCGCCGCGAGACTTTGAAGGCTTCATGGCGTACGCGAAGACCACGCCCGAACCACTCTTCGTAGATCTGATCAGCCAGGCGGAACCCGTAGGAGAACCCGCGCACTATCGTTTTCCGAAGAGCATCCGTCGTCGTTTCGAACGGCTGGAGGCGTTTCCAGAGCGATTGCTGCCGATAGGCGACGCCATCTGCCACTACAACCCCATCTACGGCCAGGGAATGTCCGCGGCATCCCGGCATGCGATGGCGCTCAAGCAAGTGCTGGAAGTAGCTGTGGAGAACGGCGCTGGCCTCGACGGCATTTGGAAAGCGTTTTTTCCCGAGGCCTACCAGGAGACCCGTGCGCCCTGGTTGTTCGCTGCGATCGCAGACTTTGGCGATCCGCGGTGCACGGGGGATTTTCCGCAAGAAGAAACCGATACCCTCGCGCTCATGCAATTTGTGGGAGGTCTTGCGCAAGGCGGTGATGCAGATGCCCAGGTCACCATGGCATCAATTGGCGGCCTGATGAATCGCTTGGCCGTATTGGAACAGCCGCCGTGGCCGGAGCGATTGGCTGCGAGCCAGACGGGATGAAGCGCTCTGCAATCGAGATGAACGGAGGGCGTTGATGGAAGACCAGGACTTTCAGCACAACTTTCACACCCACACCTATCGCTGCAAGCATGCCAAGGGTGATGTCTCCGACTATTGCGAGGCCGCTTTGGAAATGGGCATGAAAACCCTTGGCTTTTCCGATCATTCGGCGTTGCCGGACGATCGGTGGATTCGCGTACGCATGTCTTATGGCGAACTGAACGACTACGTAGCCGCCGTCGACAAGGCCAAGGACGATTATCCAGCGCTGCGTGTCCTGAAGGGTATGGAATGCGAATACATCCCCGAGTTTCACGCCTTCTATGAAGATGAGCTGTTTGGGAAGTATCAGTTCGACTATCTCGTAGGGGGCGCGCATTTCTTCCCCGATGGAGAGCAATGGAGAGGAACTTATGGGGGAACCGATTCTCCCAAGAGCCTTCGGCAATATGGCGACCATGTCGTGGAAATGATGGCGAGCGGCTTATTCGATTTCGTCGCCCATCCGGATCTGTTCGGCAACTGCTATCTCGACTGGGACGAAAATACCGCCGCCTGCTCGAGAGACATACTGCGGGCCGCTGCAGACCTTGGGGTCGCCATGGAGATCAACGCCCTTGGGCTCGCCAAGATTGCCCGTAAGAAGGCCGACAATCCGTTCCCAATGTATCCCTGGTTGCCGTTTTGGGAGCTGGCCACCGAGTTCGATGTCGAGGTCATCGTCAATTCCGATGCACATCGTCCGGAAGATTTGCAGCGCCGCACCGGGGACGCCTTTGCGATTCAGCAGGAGTTCAATCTTGCGGCGAGGGATCCCGCCGACATCGGCCGGCGAGCCGAATGACATGACATCCCGTGACCAAACCGACCTGATCTGCTCGAGAACCAGAAGAAACTGAGATGCAGACTCTGTCCCTGCGGGACCTGATTCCCGAGACCGTAGACGCCTACGGCGCGTTGGACTTCGATCATCGGCGACAGGGACTCGGCCCGAGGCGATTGCCCGCGTGGACGCGACCCCAGCTACCCCCACTGATGGACGTGATGGTGCGCATGCCGTCGGGTGTGCGGCTGCGGTTCAAGACCGACTCGGCCCGCGTCGGCATCTCGTTTCTGGCAACCAACATGGTGACGCCGCCGAGGGCGCGCCGCCCGGTGACGTTCAACCTCGAGACGGGCGGTCGGCTCCTTCCCGGGTTCTCGACGCTTGGAAATACCATCGTCTTGAACCCCGAGATCCGTGGCGACTTCGAGCTACGGCGAGGCGAGGCGGATACGGTGTGGTTCGAGGATCTCGCAGGCGGGGAGAAGTCGTGCGAGATCTGGCTGCCGCACAACGCATTCATCGAGCTGCGTGGCCTCGTGATCGACGACGGGGCGTTCATTCGCCCGGCCGATGCGGAATCGAGGCCAAGGTGGATTCACTACGGCAGCTCGATCAGCCACTGCATGGAGGCCGAGCAGCCCGGCGAGGTCTGGCCCGCGGTCGCCGCGCGCCGTGCCGGCGTGGCGCTGCAGAGCCTCGGGTTCGGCGGCCAATGCCATCTGGATCAGTTCGTCGCGAGAACCATTCGAGATGCGCACGCGGACATCGTCAGCATCAAGACGGGCATCAACGTCGTCAACATGGACTCGATGCGCGAGCGCGTGTTCGCGCCTGCGTTGCACGGATTCCTGGACACCGTCCGGGAAGGCAAGCCCGACGTGCCCATCGTGCTCGTCTCGCCGATATTCTGCCCGAGTGCCGAAGAGCACCCGGGCCCCACCGTTCCCGACGAGCACGGCAAGTTCGTCACCATCAAAGGTTTTGACGAGATCCGCGAAGGATGCATGTCGCTGACACGGGTTCGCGAGATCATCACCGAGGTGGTCGCGAAAAGGCAGGAGGCTGGCGACGGGCAGCTTCACTATGTCGACGGCTTGGAGCTGTTCGGCGAGGCGGATGCGGGGGATCTTCCCGACGACTTGCACCCCAATCCCGCAGGTTATGTCCGAATGGGAGAACGCTTCACTGAGCGTATCCTCGGATCATTGGCGTCAGGTGTGGAGCGCGGAGTTTAGTTACGGTCTACACCCAGCGACGCCGTAATCGCGAAGCGCGAACGCCTTGCGACGTCGAAAATGTGTCTATGCTTCATCGAAGCCCCTGGGGTTATCGGAGAGTTGGCAGGTGGCGGATGTCATTGCTCTTGGTTTGGGCTTCTTCATCGTCCTTTCATCCATCGGCGTGTTCTTTTTCGGGCGCGTACGCATCCGGGCTGCACAGGAACTCGGTGACCGACTGACCTGCGTGAGCTACGACGCGGTGCTGCAGGTCGACCCCGAGTGTGGCGAGATCATCAGCGCAAACCAGGCTTGCGAGCAGATCCTTGGATTTGATGCCTGCGCGCTGGAAGGCCGGCGACTCAGCGGCGGCATCTGGCCGAACGAGAAGGTCCGCGAGTTGTTCCTTACCAAGGTGCGCGACGAAGGTGCGTGGCATCAGGAGACCGAGTGGCTGAATCGCAACGGCTCAGCTCTGCCGGTGATGGTGCGCGGAGTGACCATCGGGTCGCAGGTGCTGCTCGTCGTTCGCGATCTCAGCGAGCGGCGCGCCGCGCTCAGAATCATTCGCGAGAGCGACGAGCGCTTCGATCAGGTGGTTCAGTTCATCCCCCATCCGCTCATCCTGCTGGAAATGCGCGGAGGATCCATCATCGAGGCGAACCGCCAGTTCGTGACGTTGTTCGGTTATCCGAGGGAGGAGTTGGTGGGGGAGCGGCTCAATACGTTGCCGCTCTGGCCGGAACCATCGGTCTGCGATGACTTTCTCCAAGCCCTTGCGACCAATGCGGGTGCGGCCCAACGCGTGACGAATCTGCAATGCCGCGACGGTCGCAGGGTGCGGGCGTTCATGGTGGCGAAAACCACCTGCATCGAAGGCGAGATCATTGCGCTGCTGACGCTGATGGATGTGGCGCCACTGCGCGACCAGGCGGACTGGTGGCGCATCGCGAGCAGCCCGGAAGATCTCGATCTCTCGGAACGCACGGCCCACGAGCTCAACAACATTCTGACCCCCATCATGGGCTACGCCGAGATGGCGCTGGACGACACGCCCGTGGATTCCCGACTGGCAGGCGACATGCGGCACATCACGGAAAGCGTCAATCGTGCCCAACAGCTCCTGCTGGAGCTCAGGAAGGCAAGGGCCGCAGCGGCGGCCGAGGAGCAGGCCTCCTCGAGCATCGGCTCCGGCGGTGAGACCGTCAGGCCACCTGGCGTTCCGCTATCTTGAAGATGGCCGTGTGCAGGACCTCTGTCGAAATCTGGTCGTCACACCACATCGCCACGTAAAGACGCACGAACTGATGTCCCCTGCGTTCCCACTTCTCGAGGGGGACGGTGCGGATCTCGATCTCCTGGCCCACCCTCAGCAAGCGTCGGAAACGAATCTCGCTGCTCGCGTGAAGCCATGCGGGCAACACGAATCGGGTGGAGAACGCACGATTGCATTGCTGTAACAAGTAGTACGGATGCACAGGGGGCGCATCACCCTCGTAATAGATTTCCAGGTCATCCGCGGTGTGCGCGCAATGCTGCAGATTCTCCTCGATGTCGGGTTGCCAGTGAATGGCGGCATAGGGCTCGCCGACATCTAGCCGGTCCCAGCTGACTTCTTCGCGGGTCGGGTTCACGTCGGCCGGGGTCATCGTGGCACGCTCATCGATCGGCTGCTCGGCGGCGCTGGTGCTGAGGGTCGCAAGCAGCTCGCCGGCTTCGTTCAATGTCCGCACCTGAAAGGTCCGTGCCGTGTCGCCTGCACCTGCTTCGCTCTCGATAGACAGCCAGTCGCCGTGATAAGCAGGCTGAAGAAAGCGCACTTCGGCGGTGCCCCGAGACAGCCACTCGGCGCCGAACGACTTCACCATCGGATACGACAGATACCCGAATACCTGGACTCCGCCCACCAAGGCCCCGCGAAATCCGTACTGCTGCGCCACGTCGTCGCTGTGGATCCGGTTTTCACTCTGCTCGGAATGATTGACGGCCTGAACCTGGTAGAGCGCGGGCATGATGTGGTCTCTCTAGTTTGAAATGCGCAACATGACGATGTGGCCCGTGAAATGCAGGGGTCGAGGGATGCCTGAATCCATCATCACGTCAGTCGCTGGCCCTCGCAAGCGCCTCGAGCGGCCACCGTGCGTTCATCATGTGTATGGAGCGACTGACGCGGATGTTGGATTGCCTCGAAGCAGCGACACGGCCGCCAGACATGGATCTGCCGGGGTTTCGCTTCAACCCGCTGAAGGGCAAGCGTCGCGGGACCTTTGCGGTGAGCGTTTCCGCGAACTGGCGTCTGACGTTCGACTTCGATGGGCCGGACGCCATCCACCTGAACCTGGAGGACTATCACTGATGCGCCGGCGAGACCTAACAACGCCCCCCGGCGAAATTCTCGGCGGAACTGTCGTCGAGGGCATCCGACTCTAGCTTTGGATCAGCGCAAGGCTACCAGGGCTCCACACCCACGAGCTTTCGCCCGAGTGCCGTGAGTGTCGGGGAATCTCCGGGCTCCGGGTTCTGCTGCATCGGGACGTTCTGGCGCACTGCCCACGGCGGCGGGATCTTCTTGCGCCACAGCTGCACGCGCTCTTCGCGCTCCTCGTCGTTGCCCGCTGGCGACATGGTCACGTACTGCACGAATCTCGGCTTGGTTCCGCGATTGAGTGCACTCGTGTGGGGCATACGGCGATGCCAGACGACCACAGTGCCGGCCTTTCCCGGCACACGGGTGATGGGAAATCGGGAGCAATCGGGACGGCGCCACTCCTCCTCCGAGTGTGGCTCCTCGGTCCACGCATCGAGCTGCTTGTAGAGATCGGGCAGGAACGCGACTCCGCCCTGATGGGGGTCTGTGTCGGTGAGAAATACGAGTCCCTGGACCATGAGCTGCTTCTGCCTTGGATCGCCGTCCCAGTGAAATGGACTCATGCGCGAGCTGTCTAGCCAGCGCTCGTCTGCAGGCGCCTTGAACGATACCCGGTCCATCGTCACCCAGAGCTCAGGTGTCTCGTAGACCTCGGTGAAGAGCTCGTAGACCGATGGCAGCTGCCGGACATCCCACAACGCCTGATGATGATGCAAAGGCACGATCCCGTGGCCGCCGAGAGTGTGTTGGTACCAGCTTGCCGTGTCGTTCGGGTCCACCTTCAGAAACTCGCAAATCGACGAGATCACCGATTCGCGAACTTCCCGTGGAACCACGTCTGCAACAGCGAGCCAGCCTTCTTCCAACAGGTGCTGGCGATCCTCAGGGGTGATCCATTTGCTCATGGGCCGTAGGCCTGCTCGGGTAACCAAGTCACGATGCGCTCAAACCCAAAAGATAATGGCAAGCCCCGCCAATTGCAGCAGGATGAAAGGCGCGACGCGGATAATTTCATACCGAAGCGGGTGCCTCACCGGCCCGAAGTTCGGCACGTAGCCAACCAGTAGATCACGCACGCGAGCCCAACCTCGATCGAACGAGTCGGCGCGCGCTTGCGCGTCGAACCGCGGTATGTCGACGCCGTCCAGAGGCGTGCCATGAAGTTCGGCTAACGCCGCGAGCGAATCCGCAACGCTTGACCGAATGGTCCAACCTGGCTGCGGTCGTATTACGTCGCGGTCGTCATGCGCGTGGCATACGACGACAAAGGTCTCGTCTCTACGATAGGCTGGAAATGGCTTGTCTAACTCGACGGCACACCGAAGTGCTCGTCCATGAAATCCAACGTCTCGCGAATGAGTATTACCCTCGGAACGAAATGGCCACCAAGTGTCACGACGTGCCGTTTGCTTTTTTCATCAGTACCAATCAGATCGAAGTATCGCCGCGCGTTCTCTACGGGAACCATCGCATCGAATTCCCCTGACAACATAAGCATGGGTACGTCGATTCTCGGTAACGCGTGGATCGGATCAACCTCGGGTGTCTTCCAAAGCGATGGTAGCATGCCGATGTATATCACGCCGATTGCAAGCCGCTTTTCTTGTGCGAGCGCAGTCGGCCCTGTCACGCCGCCCCAGCTATAGCCAAAAAACGCCAACGCATCGGAGTCGATGTCATCGCGACTTGCCAAGTAATCGATTGCGCGCCGGAGTTCCTTGACCGTGTCGATCGTGTTGTCACGGTAGGTCGCCGTATTGAACCGGCCCATCTGGCCCTTGGAGAACGTGCCCTTGTAGACGGGAAAAGCGACCGCTCTACCGCTCTTAACAATGAAGTCCATTTTCTTGACGAAGTATTCGTCAATTGAGCCCAACCAGAACGTATCCCATCCCGGCCAGTAAACGACCGTTTGGTAAGGCGGCGCCGTACCCACCGGTAGGTACAGGTGCATTGCGCTACGGCCTTCGCCGTATCCGGCGTCGTATTCAACTCGCTCGCGCTTCCATATTCGAGTCGCTACAGTTTCGCCCGAAGTGGACCGCAGAGGTTTCCTCTCGTACTCGAACACCCGACTGTATGCGTCGTATATATCGGT
>JAPULC010000406.1 GCA_027295305.1 Gammaproteobacteria bacterium | reverse complement strand
CCGCAAGACGTCGCTCTCGGTGATGCCGTTTTGGGTGAGGCGATTCTTGATGGCCTGGGCACGAGGATGGTCGAGGCGCAACGTCACCGTTGAGCGGATGTCCCCGGCAGTGCCGGCGAGCGTGACCCGTGCCCTCAGGTCGGTGGCCTGTTGCTCGGCTGCCGATGAGATGACCGGGATCGCCAACTCGAGGATGAGCGCGCTGGAACACCTAGGCCACAACCGCAAGCTTCGCGATAGCGATGCCGTTCTCGCCGGCCACGGAGTAAAGGAGCCAAACATTACCGCCCTCCTCGAATATGCAGGGGTCGCGAAGTTGATTGACGGGTTCCATGACGGCGCCGCGCCGCGACGCGCGCAGCGGCTCCTCGGCACCCTCCCAGCGTGCCTCCGGAAACAGAACGTCGTCGGGCTCCGAAGGCGCCCACAGGGTCCATTCCGGGCGGAGATCGATGTGAGAGACCAGGATGTGCTCAGGCGTATCCCCGACGCGGGTCCAGAACACCTGCAACTCGTCACCGCGAAGCAGCAGCGCCGCATGGCGCATGTTGGGCTCGAACAGACGTGGCCCGCGTTCGAAGTTCGTGAGGCCATCCTTGGAGCGATAGAAGATTCCGGGCATCGCCATCCCGTAATGCCAGCCTCCATGACGAAAGGCGCGAAAGTAGGGATTACCGATGAGTTCTTCACGCGCGCGGAAGTCCAGGCCGTCGCGAGACAGCGCCACACGTGTTTGCTGGGTACGATCGTCGAGCAGGCCGTGATAGTACATGCGGATCTCGCCCGCTTCCTCCAGCACGTGAACGTCGGGGGAGGCGATGTGAGGATAGGGTTTGGCTTCGGTAGGAAAGTGAGAGTCGCGAAGCTCTAATGCGCCCGGTTCGTGAACTGTCCACGGCCCGGCAATGGCATCGGCGTACGCGAGTCGAATGTAGGTGCCCTTGTGGTGGGCGAAATACAGATAGTATCGACCGAGCGGATGCTCGATCCACTCCGGCACCCTGATCAGCGATGGCCCGTTGATGTTGTGGCCCATTCGCTGGTCCATCTCGGAGTGCACCACTGGATTGTCGGGCAGTCGCGTGCCCCGCATTAGATGACCGCGACTGGACCGTCGATCTCGAACTCGATCTCCTGGTGCATGACCACCCCCTCCTGATGAAGAACTCTAAAAGATCGCCCCAATGATGGCGAGAGGACCTTTGGGTATCATGGTGGAAACTACGCGAGAGGATGGCAGTGTCGAGGAGCTTACGCTGGTTCGCGATCTTCTGCGGCACGCTCGTCGCCGGGATGGGGGCGTTTGCGCTTTACCTCGGACCCAATGTGCTCGCTTTTCTCTTTCACGAGGAACGGGCTACTGCGCCGTTCGTGATGGTGAATTTCGTCGACTTCGGCTCGGCCGACTTCGACATCGAGAAGCACGCCGCGCGCGAACGATACTTCGATGGATACAGTCGCCCGATGCTGTCGCTGGTCGCAGCGCTCGGAGGCTCGGTGGTTTGGCAGGGTGCCGTCAAGCGGGTCATAGAGGGTCGTGCGGAGGACCATTGGGACGTCCTCCTGATGGTGCGATACCCATCGCGGGAGAGTTTCGTCAGCATGATGACGAGCTCGGAGTACCGCGACTTGATGTCTGCGCGTTCGGGTGCGCTGCGCCGCGAGGTCATGGTGGCTGCGACACAACTCATCGAGTTTCCAGACACAGAACAACACGCGTCCTTGATGCTGTTGCACCGCTTTATCGATGAGGATGCACGGGATCGCTACCACCGAGAGTATCTTCCGGCACAACTCGAGTCGGCAAAGTCGATGGGGGGCGAGGTCGTCTGGCACGCTTTGGGCAATCCTCTATCCGCCGACCCCGAATTCGCCTGGAACGATGTGTTGATTTTGGGATTTCCCACCGAGTTACAGCTGTCGGCGTGGGCCCGTCAGCCGATTTGGCGCAGCCGTCATGCCCTTGCTCGTCCGCTGATGGAACACTGGGCATTGATCGAGCTGGAGTCGAGTCGCTAGATCGTCACGTGGGCGCCTGACCGAGCTAGCCCGGACTCATCGCTTCCAGCGCATTCGCCCGCTGGCCCAGCGAATGAGCGATGCCTGACAGAAGCGCAAAGGCGCGAGTCACGAGGACGAAATCCGTCGGCACCTTCACCACGGGATTCTCGCGAATCGCATCGAACATATCGTCGGTCATCTCTTCGGTGAACTCTCCCTGAAACGAACCGCTCTCCGAACGGGAGATCATGCGTCGGGCGATCGTCAGATACGTGTCTCTGTTGCCTGTGCGCGTTTCGAAGCCGAGCTCGTCGAATGCGCGCAGCATCGCCGATTCGTTGAATGTCATCATCGAGAACATGAGCTCGAAGATGCCGAGTCCAAAGCCTTCGGGGAGTTCCTTTGCTAATCCGAAATCGAGCAGCGTGAACACGGGACGTCCCTCGGCGTCCGGATTCACCAGAATGTTGCCGGGATGTGGATCGGCGTGGAAGAAGCCGTAAGCGAGGATCATTCGATTGAAGATGCGCATCAGCCGGGTCATGTATCCCTGCATTCGCACCCCCGCCGCCTCGAGTGCCTCACCGTCGTTGACCTTGATGCCGCGCACATACTCCATGGTGATTACGCGTCGGGTGGAGTGTTCGGGATAGATGCGCGGAATCACGACACTTTGATCGTCCTTGAAGAGCTCGCGTATTCGCTCGGCACTGTCCACCTCGCGGCGAAAGTCGAGCTCCATGCGAAGGTGGCGCTGCATCTCGTCCAGCAGCGGCATGAAGTCCAGAGGACCGCGATCGAAGCGGCGATAGATGGCCGCCACGCGTCGCGAGGCCGTGAGGTCCGTCCGAATGATGTGATCGATGTCCGGATATTGAACCTTCACGGCGACTTGGCGCCCGTCGATGAGCGTTGCGCGATGGACCTGCGCGAGGGAGGCGGCTGCCACCGGCGTGGGTTCGATGTCGCTGAAGACCGCATCGACGGGCAGGTCGAAGTCTTCTTCGATCACGCCGCGAATGGTGTCGATGTCTCTGGGGGGCAATGCGTCGTGGCATTGCGACAGGGTGTTCACATATTCGGGGGGAAACATGTCGGCGCGCGTTCCGATCACCTGACACATTTTCACCAACATGCCACGCATGCTAACGGCGGTGGCGTAGATCTGATCGGCATTGCGTTGATGAATTCCAGACATGTCGCGCTGCTCGGGGTCGCGCCCAAGTCTCGCGTCCCACCATCGAGGCACCTTGTAGCGCAGCCACACCGTTGCTGCGGTGTGGCCGATCCGCGCGCTGCGATATGCCCGCTCGCACAAGCGTCCGAGGAAATGGCGGCGAAAGCTCATGATGAGGAGCCGAGCGCTCTAGCGCGTCTCGAGGAGGAGCTCGAGCTGTTCGTCATCGGTGTGCGGAAACGACCAGCCGCTGTCCAGATCTTCGAATTTCCGGGCGATGCGGGTCGCCCGCGCCTTGTCGTCGATAGCCTGGTGAATCTCCTCACGCAACCGCTCGCGATTTTCCTGCGGACGCCTCGTCGCCATTCCGCGCAGCTGGCGCGAGAAGATGGCGTCGACTACTTCCGAGCCCTGAAACTCCTTGAGGCCATCTTCCGAGATCAGCGTGCGCGCGCGCAGCTCCGACATGGCGGTGGTCAGATAGTCGACGTGGGGTATCTCGTCGGCGGCTATGCAGGCGACCATGTGAGCGGCATCCGCCGCATGGGCACTCACGTCCGGGTCTCCGAGAAGCGCCTGCGCCCAGTTGAACGTGTTCTCGGCGAAGGTTTCGACCACCAGCACGTTCGCCATCGTCGTGATGAGCGCCTCCATCTTCTCCCCGAGCTCGGGAAAGAGTCGCTCGCCGCGTCCGCGTCCGCTTCCACTCATGAGCCGCATCAGTACGTCCCCTGGGATGTGGGGCTTGTCGAGACCGAGGTCGCGCGCGGCCTCCCACATCTGCTTGTGGCCTCCCTGATCGCGGTGGCCGGCCTCGTCGCGGGCATGCGCCTCGAAAAGGCCGCCTGTGAGGTGCGCAAGCGCAGTGCCTTGTATGTCGTCCTTCACCTGAGCACTGAGGTCGGGCACGGGGAGGTCGCGAATGCGGGCACCGAAGCCCTCGATGATCGATATGATCGTGAGTGAGCGGGTGATCGGTTCCGTGATGCCTTCTTTCAGCAGGAACTTGGCTTGTTCGTAATTCGGATAGTTCGGGGGCACGTAGCGATCGGGGATGTGCACGAGCGGCTCGCGCGCATCGTGCAGTCGCCGTTGCCAGTTTGCGATCGCGGGGCGGCGCACTCTGCCACGGGGTGAGACGTAGCGACCCGCTATGTAGCCGCCGTGACAGCGAACACCAGCGGCGATCAGCGGCTCTTCGTACGAGTCCTCGGCGAGCAGCTGATCTGGTGAGAACTCCAGTGCGCCAGGAACAATCTCTTCGCCGAGCTCGGGCTGTTCTGCCATGATCGTGCCTCGATGCCTTTGCCATGCTGCGTATGCATTGCAGCATGGCAAAGGGTTGATGCCTTTGCAACGTAGGTGGTCGATGGCTCTCGATGTCGCGAAATATCTTGATCGGCTAGGGTACACGGGGGCTTTGCTCCCTGATCTAGCGACGCTCAAGGCCCTGCATCTGCGGCATCTTCGGACGGTGCCTTTCGAGAATCTCGACATCCACTCCGGCAGAGCCATTGCGCTCGACGAGACATCGCTCTACGAGAAGATCGTGCTCGAGCGTCGCGGTGGATTCTGTTACGAGCTGAACGGGCTGTTCGCGAAACTTCTGCAAGCCGTGGGATTCGACGTCACCCTCGTGGCGGCCAGCGATGCGCATTCCGACGGGAGCTTCGGCCCCGAGTTCGATCATCTGGCGTTGATCGTCGATATTCCCGGCATGGGGCCAGCCGAGCGCTGGCTTGCCGATGTGGGTTGGGGTGACACTTTCCTCGCTCCGTTGCGGCTCGATGACACGGATTGGCAAAGTGACGGCGAGCGCGCCTATCGAATCGAATCGGACGCGGAGCATCGTCTCGTGTGGCAGCGCCGGCATGACGGTCGCGAGGAATGCAACTACCGTTTTCGCCTCGAGGCGAGGTCTCTCGCCGACTTTGCGGCCATGTGTCTGTTTCATCAGGTCTCGCCCAATTCCCCGTTTGCTCAAAAGCGACTGGTCACCATGGCCACAGTGGAGGGCCGCGTGACTCTGGATGACGAGCGTCTCACCGTGACAACGGGTGCGGTGAAGGATCAGCACGACGTGGAGGGCGAGCAGGAGTTCGTCCTGCTCTTGAAGCGTCACTTCGGCGTCGAGCTCGCGCCGAGAGAGGAGTCCGGATAGTGCGTGCCTGGATGGGGGTCTTTGGGTTGTGGGTGGGGATCGTCCTTGGTTGGGGCGTGACCCCATTGGTCTCGGCGCAGGAGAGCCCCTGCGCCAGCGATGCCATCGGGCATTCGACTTCTGGGTAGGAGACTGGGAGGTCTTCCTCGCCGATGGTCGCAGGGCGGGAGAGAACCGAATCAGCGTGCGCGAGGGTGGATGTCTGCTGCTGGAGGAGTGGAAAGGCGCGGCGGGCAGCACGGGGACGAGCATGAATTATTACGATCCCATGTCGCGACGATGGGTGCAGGTATGGATGGGCGCGGGCAGCCTCATAAGAATCAGCGGCGTGGTGGTGGAAGGCAGCATGTCCCTCGTGGGGGAGATCGTTGTTCGATCCCACGCAACCCTTCCGTTTCGCGGAACGTGGACGCCCATGAAGGACGGGCGGGTGCGACAGTTTTTCGAGCACTCGGAGGATGGAGGCGAAAGCTCCGTGGTTCGAGGGACTTTATGTGAAGCGTGAAGGCGTCGCGGCGTCGCGTCCGTAGTCCGC
>JAPULC010000405.1 GCA_027295305.1 Gammaproteobacteria bacterium | reverse complement strand
CGAGCACATAGGCCTGAGGAGAGCCGCTGCGGTTCCAGCGGTATACGAGCCGTTTGCCATCGGGACTGAAGTGCGGCGTGTCCGCACGCTCGACACGGACGAAATCTTCGATGCTGAGATTCATGGCGCCTCCCTGTCACTGGCGAATCATAAGGTCGCATTCGTGGGAAGAGAACCGTCGGCCGCCTGGAGACCGCACCGATTGGGCGAGGTGCGGGGAGCCCCGTCTTTCAAGTGACGCGCTTACCGAAAAGGTGTAGAACTGTCAGCGTCCTGCTCGCAGGGGAGAGACCATGGGATTCGTCATCGCGGCAATGATCATCGGATTCGGAACACTGGGAATCATCGGATATCTCGTGTTCTTCAAGTTCACGAGCGATCCACCGCACCTCACTCACTCGAGTGCGGAGGAAGGCGACCCCCCGGCACGACATCAGACCTGAGTCGTCGCTAAGCAGGCACCTCCCCCGCGGTCGTAGTGCGCCACATGAGCCTCGGCATGGTTTCGTCATAATCGCGCACGGCGTAGTGCATCGCCGAGCGGTTGTCCCACATCACCAGGTCACCTTCGCGCCAGTGATGGCGATAGATATTCTCCGGCCGTGTCGCCTGAGCGATCAGCGGCTCCATCAATGTCCTGCTCTCCTCGCGCGTCATGTCCTCGAAGTGGATCGTGAAATGCGGGTTGATGTAGAGCGCCCTGTTTCCAGTGTCGGGATGGGTTCTAACGACAGGATGAAGGTGCGGTGGCGGCGGGTCGACGATGGGTAGGCCATCGTTGTGCTCTTCGTTGTTGCGCCGGATGGTGGCCTCGGGGCTGTGCCACGCACGAAGATTCGCGATCGCGTCCTTCATTCCAGCGGAAAGCGCTTCGTAGGCGCGACGCATGTTGCAGTACATCGTGTCTCCACGACCCTCTGGCACCGTGCGCGCATAGAGCAAGGTGGCGGTGGGCGGGCGCTCGAGATGCGAAATGTCCGAATGCCAGTAATCGTTGCGCGCACTGGGAAGGCCAGGTCGGTTCTCGAGGACCAATATGTCGGGAAATCCATCGAGATGACGGCGGGTATTCAGCGGATGCGCCATGGGCTCGCCAAACAGGCGCGTGAAGGCGAGGAGTCCCTCGGGGGTGAGGGACTGATCCCGAAATACGAGCACTACGTGTTCGACGAATGCGGCGCGCAGGCGGTCAGCTATCTCGCTGTCGAGGGCACCCGACAGCTCGACGCCTCGCACCTCCACGCCGAGCGCCGCAGACGAAGGCTTGAGCTCGAGCTCATCCATTTGCGGTTACGGCATGGGAGCGCCCAACCCGAGCGACCTCTTCGGATCCCCCGAAGACTCGCACACCCGCGTCGATCTTTGCGGCCACGTCTTCGCTGCTCGCCCCTTCCAGAAACGCAACACCTGCCGCTTTGCACGCGGCGAACACGCGCTCACGCGCCGCCGTGAGCTCCGGCGGCCTGGGCTCGTGGGGGAACGATCGATAGCCGAAGGACATGGACATGTCCGCGGGTCCCCACTCCGCAAATGCGATACCCGGGACCCGTAATGTCTCCTCGACGCGCTCGAGGGCTCGCCGGTTCTCGATCTTCAAACCGAGCAGAAGCTCACCTTCGGGGTTCAACGGCCAGGGATCGGCTTTGTCGAGATACTCGTCGGCGGTGATACCCCAGATGGCGGCCGCAGTTGCCTGACCCCCCGCACCACGCCGACCTGCATTGAGCCCATCACCCACGCCCAGGGTCTGGAACGGATATCGGCAGGACTCGACGAACGCGCTGACCGCCTCGGGGGATTCCGCATGGCAGAGCAGAAGACCATGCACGCCACGGGCGAGGATCTGGCGGCATTGCCACGCATTGATTCGCACGCCTTGCTCGGATGAACCATCCACCGGCAGCTCCACGAGCACCGCGGGGGTGCCATCGGTCCCCGATGCCTCCGCCAGACCGCGCATGAATTCGTCGAGCCCGTGCATGTCGAACGCGCCGTGCTCCATGCCGACGTTGATGTAGTCGGCCCAGGTGCTCGCCATGCCCATTCCCGCCTCGAAGGTGAGGTTCGCGCCGCTGTGGCCGCCGGTATAGAAGATGGGCCGGCCCGCCGCGAGTCCCGCAATCGCGCGATTGATGCGCCGGGTCATCTCACCACCTCGTCAGAATGCGGGATCTCAGAATACGCTCGCTCCGTCGCGGAGAGTAGACTCCCATGCATGAGAATCGCGATCGGAATCGTCGGCGTCGTGCTGGGTCTGGCGCTGCTGTGGTACGTCTCGCAGCTCGTTGCAGCGGAAAGCGGCGAGGTCGTGGTGCTCACCACGCACGATGCGGCTGGGGAGTCACACGACACGCGGCTCTGGATCGTCGACCACGAGGGATACCAATGGTTGCGCGCCGGATCGGAGATGGCGGGATGGTTCACGCGCTTGAAGAACGATCCGACGATCGAGGTCGAACGCAACGCCAGCAGCAAGGCTTACACCGCGATTCCGCGAGCATCACTTGCACCTGTGATCAACGAACTCATGCTCGAAAAGTACGGTTGGGCGGACCGCTACATCGGATTTTACTTTCCGCGTGACGACTCGATTCCGGTGCGCCTCGAGCCTCGATGACTTCAACACCAGATGGGGCCTGACCAGGTCTGACCTCATTTTCCCTAGCTCGGCTTGAATCCTCCGATGATCACGCTGCGGCCCTGCTGCCAGAAGCAATCGACACCCTGCAGGCCGTCATCGCGGAGCCAATCGAGCTGGACGTCGAGGGTTGCGGGCTCACCGAAGATGAGGTCGCAATTGAAGAAGCAACCCGCGGGTACGAGGAGTGCGGCGATCTCACTGTAGATCGCCCGAATCCGCTCCGGATATCGCACGTTGTGAATCGCGATGGCCGACACCACCGCGTCGAACGACTCGCCGAGCGCCGAGGTCCAATCAGGTTCCATCAGATCGCTCGTTACGAACGACACGCGCTCTAGTGACCCCGCGAGCCGCTCACGCGCATGGGCGAACATCGGCTCGGAGAAATCCTGGCAAACCACCCGCGCTTGCTGAAATCGTGCGAGCACACATTGGCTGAGCGCACCGTAGCCCGCACCGACGTCCAGTACGCGGATGGCGGCGTCCACCGGGGCTGGGATCAGTTCGGCGACACGGCGAAGCAGGGGTTGTCGCTCCTCGTCGCGCGTCGCGTCGGTGGAGATCCATTCGTCGACGTATGCGTGTGAGTGCCAGTCATGATGGCCGTGTGGATCGGATGAAGGCATCGGTCGCTCCCCGCGTGACAACTCACCTATTCAAACACGAGGAGCCCGGGTTGGAACAATGCATAATGAAGCGACCTGACAGGGAGGGATCGAGCCATGGCGGACTACGATTTCGGCAGCGGCACCACCAATCCCGAGACGTTCCCGGTGGAAGCCTTGGCCGAGGCCGCCGCGCGTGCCGTTCGCAATGTGGGCACCGCGCTGACGCGCTACCCCGGGGTCCTCGGCCATCAGGGACTGAGAGAGCTGATGGCGAAGCGCGAGCTCGAGCGCGAAGGTGTTGCGATCTCACCCGATCACATCGCTTTGATGAACGGCTCGATGCAGGCAGTGACCCTCGTGGCAGAAGCGCTGATGACGGGCGACGACGACATGGTGGTGACCGAGGAGTTCACCTACGTCGGCACCATCAGCGCGTACAACCGTCTCGGACTCGAGATGCTCGGACAACCCGTGGACCAGCACGGTATGCGCATGGATGCGTTGGAGCAGACGCTGGCAAAGCTCGCCGATCAGGGTCGAAAACCCCGTTTCATCTACACCCTCGCCTCTTACCAGAATCCGACAGGTACCGTGATGCCGCGCGAGCGGCGCCTTGAGCTCATCGAGATCGCGCGCCGCTACGACGTGCCCGTGGTGGAGGACAACTGTTACGCCGACGTGCATTTCGAGGGCGACAAACCGTCCGCACTTTATGCCCTCGATGACAGCCCGAGCCAGATCTACATCTGCTCGCTATCCAAGATCTTCGGACCGGGTGTACGTCTGGGTTATCTCTTTGCACGTCCACCGATGCTCGAGCAATTGTTGGCGCGGCGCCACGATGCGGGCAACA
>JAPULC010000404.1 GCA_027295305.1 Gammaproteobacteria bacterium | reverse complement strand
AGCGCCATCTCAAGAAGCTGCAGCGCGAAGCTCGTCGTCTGGAACGTAACTATTAGCTCTTGTCCAGAAATTCGCCGTCCGGGCGAATTTCTTCCCACGTTGCGGCGAAGTAAATTCGCCTTCACTTCCAAAACCCTTGCTTTTGCTGCGCGTTTTTCCGCAAAAGGCTCCGCAAAGAGCGGGTTTTGCTCAGGGCAGCCGCACGGCTACCCGGGTATCCATGCCCTGGTTCGCTCGTTCGATCTAAGATTCTGGGCAGGAACCATTAGTCGTATCAATAGGACGCTGTGCCCGTGTCCCATCTGAAAATCCGGATTCAGGAAGCTACCAAGGATGCCATGCGGGCGCGAGACAAGTCTCGTGTGGGGGCGCTGCGTCTAGTCGCCGCCGAGCTGCAGCGCGTCGAGGTGGACGAGCGAATCGAGCTCGATGACCACCGTGTGGTCGTAATCCTGGAGAAGATGCTCAAGCAGCGCAAGGAATCCGAGGGCGTGTATCGCGATGCCGCGAGAAGCGACCTTGCCGACCAGGAGGCGTTCGAGATCGCGTTGATCAGCGAGTTCATGCCGCAAGCCCTATCTAGCGAGGAGATCGACCTGATCGTGCGCGAGACGATCGATGCCGAGGGCGCGAGCTCCATGAAGGACATGGGCAAGGTCATGAGCAGCATTCGTTCAAAGGTTCAGGGTCGCGCGGACATGGGCGACGTCTCGAGTCGCGTCAAGGCTGCGCTGAGTTAATCCCTCACTACGTTCTTTTCGAGCCTACGCATCCGCGTGTAAGCTATGGTCCAATGCCCGGCCGCATTCCCCAGGAATTCATCAACGATCTGCTGCAGCGGGTCGACATCGTCGAATTCATTGGGGACCGGCTCGAGCTGAAAAAGCGCGGCAAGAACTACTTCGGGCTTTGCCCCTTCCACGGGGAGAAGACGGCTTCCTTCTGCATCAATCCGGATCGACAGACCTACCACTGCTTCGGTTGCGACGTGAATGGCACCGCCATCACGTTTCTCATGGAATACGACAACCTCGAATTCGTCACGGCGGTGGAGACCCTTGCGGCGCGTATCGGCGTGAATGTCCCGCGGGAAGGTGGGCCTGTGCGAAAGCGCCCGCAAAACGATCGTCTCTTCGAGATGCTCACCGCGGCAGAACGCTATTACCGCCGCCAGCTGAAGACCCATTCGGATGCCGAACGCGCGCAGAATTATCTCAAGGGGCGCGGCATCACGGGGGAGATGGCGGCGGCCTTTGGCATCGGTTTCGCCCCCCCTGGGTGGGACAATCTCAAGGCCCAGCTTGTCGATGAGTCGGTGCTGTTACAGGCGGGGCTGTTGTCACGCAACGAAAACGGGCGCACCTACGATCGTTTTCGCGACCGCATCGTGTTTCCGATTCGCGATTCACGGGGCCGGGTGATCGGCTTCGGCGGCCGCGTCATCGACGAAGGCGAGCCGAAGTATCTGAATTCGCCCGAGACCCCCGTATTCCAGAAAGGTCGTGAGCTGTACGGGTTCTACGAGGCGCGCCGCTTCACTCGGAAACTCGAGCGGCTGCTGCTGGTGGAGGGCTACATGGACGTGATTGCGTTGTCCCAACATGGCATTACCGATGTGGTCGCAACCCTGGGCACGGCGACCTCGGCCATTCACTTCGAGAAGCTCTTTCGTGCGGTGCCATCGGCGGTCTGCTGCTTCGATGGCGACGAGGCCGGGCGTCGCGCTGCCTGGAAGGCATTGACGATCGCACTACCCCTCATGCGCGACGGTATCGAGCTCTCCTTTCTCCTTCTCCCGGAGGGCGAGGACCCCGACTCACTGGTGCGTCGCGAAAGTGAACGAGAGTTCCGCCGTCGACTTGATAAGGCCACACCGCTTTCCGAGTTCTTCTTCGATCACATCATCGAGGACCTGGGCGGCGATTCTCTCGAAGGCAAAGCACGGCTCTCCAAGGGCGCTACGGCTCTATTGAAGACCATGCCGAAGGGGATGCTGAAGGACCTCATGTATCGGCGCCTCGCGGAGATCAGCACGGTAGAAGCCTCCGGGCTCGATGGATACGAGCCGCGTGCACCGCCGCGTCAGAGTCGCCGGGGCAATCAGCGCTCCCGCGGCCGGGTGGCGCGCCTCGTGGAACGTACCCTTGCATTGCTGTTGAGATTCCCCACCTTCGCTCATGACGTGCAGGCCAGCGAGATGGAAGACCTCGCGACACTGCAGGGCGAGGACGAGCTCCTGCTGAGCGAGGCATTGCGATTCGCGCGTGGCAATCCGGAGCTGAGCTCTGCCGCTCTCCATGGCCATTTCGCTGCCGACCGCGACGCCCAGGGCCGCGTGGCGGCGCTGTCGCTATTGGAATTTCCTCTCACGCTCGAGGCACATCGAGCCGAGTTCCGCGACGGCATCGACGCGCTGCTCGATGCTGCCCTGGTCGGAATACCCAGGCGCGAGGCGCTCAGCCGCTTGCGGGAGGAAGACAGCATCGAGCATCTTCGCGAGTATCTGGCGTTGCGGGTTGCTGGCCGGAATCCATCGTTGAGCGAAGAGGCGCGTGAACGCGAAGAGGCGCGCGACAGCGACGCCGAAGAAATCCCTCGCGACGAGTCTTTAGAGGCGCCGCAACCGACGAGCGGCATCAAAGCGCCGACAAGCGAGGATCGGAGCCCCTGATCCTGTCTGGACGCAGAAAGTTTCCCCTTGCTTTCAAGAGGTTAACGGGATCTAGCCCCGTTCTCGTCATTTGCGAGCTAACCTTGAAAAGGGTTGTTTCGGAACTAGATACCCAGATACTATGATCGGCTTGGCGTTTTGCGCCTTGAATTCAACCTCTCAACCCGGAGTCTTAATGGCGACAGAAACTGAGCAGCAACAGTCCCGACTTAAGGATCTGATATCCAAGGGAAAAGAACAGGGCTATCTCACATACGCCGAGGTCAACGACCACCTTCCCGCCGACATATCAGATCCCGACCAGATCGAGGACATCATTCGCATGATCAACGACATGGGGATCACGGTCTACGAGGCCGCCCCGGATGTGGATGAGTTGCTCTCCGGTGGTGACGACACCACCGATGAGGTAGCAGCTGAAGAAGCCGCCGCTGCACTCGCGGCGGTGGAAACCGAAGCGGGGCGTACCACGGACCCTGTGCGCATGTACATGCGCGAGATGGGCACGGTGGAACTGCTGACCCGCGAGGGCGAGATCGTCATTGCCAAGCGCATCGAGGAAGGCATCCGCGACACCATGTCAGCGCTTGCATACTTCCCCGGCTCGGTGCACATGATCCTCGACGCCTATGACCAGGCGGTGGAAGACGCGCGGCTGTCCGATGTGCTGATCGGCTATCTCGATCCGGTGGACCAGGTGCCGCAGGCAGCACAGGTGGACCTCGCTGCGCAGGCCGCCAAGAAGGCCCAGAAGAAGGGCGACGAGGACGAGGAAGAAGAAGAGAAAGGCCCCGATCCAGTCGAGGCGAAGCAACGATTCACCGCGGTGCGCAAGCAATCTCAGAAGGCGGAACGCGCGGTCAAGCGCTATGACCGCAAAAGCAAGCAGGGCGAGCGCGAGCTCGCAAAGGCCGCCGAGCTATTCGCACCGTTCAAGCTGACCCCGCGCTGGTACGATCAGCTGATGGGCCGTCCCCGCGAGGTTCTTCGCCGGGTGCGCCGGCATGAGCGTGCCATCCTGCAGGCGTGCGTGCGACGCGCCAGAATGCCGAGAAAGGTCTTTCTCAAGGAGTTCCCAGGGCACGAGACCAGCGAGGTCTGGCTCAATAAGCAGGTCAAGGGCAGGTTCGAGTGGTCGAGGGCGCTGGAGCGGCAGCTCGACGAGATTGCTCGCTCGCAGAAGAAGTTGAAGCAGATCGTCGGCGAGACCGGCCTTACGGTTCGCGAGATCAAGGACATCAACCGCGCTATGTCCATCGGCGAGGCGAAGGCACGCCGCGCGAAGAAGGACATGGTAGAGGCGAACCTGCGCCTCGTGATCTCCATCGCCAAGAAGTACACCAATCGTGGGCTTCAATTTCTGGATCTCATCCAGGAGGGGAACATCGGTCTGATGAAGGCGGTGGACAAGTTCGAGTACCGCCGAGGCTACAAGTTCTCCACGTATGCCACGTGGTGGATTCGGCAGGCGATTACCCGCTCCATCGCGGACCAGGCGCGCACCATCCGTATTCCGGTGCACATGATCGAAACCATCAACAAGCTCAACCGCGTCTCGCGGCAGATGCTCCAGGAGATGGGCCGCGAGCCGACACCGGAAGAGCTCGGCATTCGCATGGAAATGCCTGAGGACAAGGTACGCAGGGTGCTCAAGATCGCCAAGGAGCCGATCTCCATGGAGACCCCCATCGGCGACGACGAGGACTCGCACCTGGGGGACTTCATCCAGGATGAGTCAGTGGGCTCTCCGGTGGACACGGCCACCGGCGAAGGTCTCCGCGAGGCAACGCGCTCGGTGCTCGGTGGGCTCACTGCACGCGAGGCCAAGGTCTTGCGCATGCGCTTCGGCATCGACATGAACACCGACCACACCTTGGAAGAGGTGGGCAAGCAATTCGACGTCACCCGCGAACGCATACGCCAGATCGAGGCAAAAGCACTGAGAAAGCTCAGGCATCCAAGCCGTTCCGAGCATCTGCGGAGCTTCCTGGACGAGTAAAGCTGACTCGAGTAACGAGACTGAGAGGGGCGACCTATGGGTCGCCCCTCTCGTTTTGTGCGTGCTGGGGTGAAACACGGGTTAGAATCGCGAACCCTGGGGGCCTGTAGCTCAGTTGGTTAGAGCAGGGGACTCATCGAAATGGTGCGTCCGCACCGAGAGGTGCGGAAATGTACGGGATGAATTCAGGGAAACCTTAACAGTTCGGCTGATGGCAACCCTGAGCCAAGCCGGGGGTGCACCCCCGGAAGGTGCAGAGACTACCTGAGGGCTTAGAGTGCCCTTAATGACAGGCTAGAGCGTCCCGCACCCTAACAGATCAGATGAGGGTGATGAGATAGTCCACTCCCGGCGGAAACGTCGGGGCAGAGTGAATCCCTTGGTCGTAGGTTCGAGTCCTACCAGGCCCACCAGTTCTTTTGACCGATTGCTTAGGTACACAGTTGCACGTCAGAGCGGTAGTACCCGCGGACTCGAACTGACGGTTCTCCGACTGCGGCGGCGCTATCCTGCGCCGCTCGCTGGTCGGTCCGGGGTGCGCCATCCTTGGCGCGCCCGCTCGCCGGCGCGAAGCGATGCTTCGCTTTTTTCCGGCTCGCCCTACCGGGCCCACCAGTTCTTTTGACCGATTGCTTAG
>JAPULC010000403.1 GCA_027295305.1 Gammaproteobacteria bacterium | reverse complement strand
CCGTCCCTGGCAATTTCCTCTTGCGCTTCCGCAAACGCGGTTTGCGGAAGCTCCCATTTCCTTGCTTTTCCTGCAGCCAAGCTTCCGGAAAAGCGGAGAATGCTCAGGGCAGCCGCACTCTGCCCCGGCATCCATGCCCCGGCGAGCAAGTTTCCGGACGGAAACTAGCTCGTGAGAAGCTCCAGCGCGGCCGCGGCGCGGCGCGAAATTCCTTCCTTGTAGGATTCTAGATCAAATTCCTGATCTCCCATCGCGCCCACCAGGTAGCGCTTGTAGACCCCTTGGGTGATGGCTGCCAGGCGCCAATGAGAGAAGGCCCGATAGTAGTTGATGCCGCTGAGGTCACGGCCGCTACCCTCGGTGTACCATTCGCACAGCTCGTGGCGCGATGCAAAGCCGCCGATGGCGATGGGCGCCAGCTCGGTGTTCGCATCCACCTCGCCCGGTTCGTGCCACATGTTCAGAAGATAGCCGACGTCCGCTAACGGATCTCCCAAGGTGCAGAGCTCCCAATCTAACAACGCTGCCATCCTGCCATCTCTCACCATCATGTTTCCCGGACGTTAATCCCCATTGGCGATGCTCGCGCCGATCTGCTGCGGCATGTCCTCGAGCAAGCGTCGCGATTCGTCCATTTCTGGAATCTCGTGGGTCTTGGTGGCCTCCCACTGCTTCGTCCAGCGCTTGAGTTGCCTTGCCAGATACGCTTCTTTGCGACCTAGAGTCCCCAGGTTTACGTCGTCCGGATCGATTCGATGCAGATTCACGAGCACTTCGATCATGTGACGCGAGAAGCTCTGGCGCTCCTCGAGTGTCAGCGTCTGCGCCTGCTCGGCGCCGTGCAGAACCGTGCCTTCGCAAAAATCCATGACGTAGAAGTCGACGTCGTTGACGTCCTTGTCCTGACACAAACCGAAGGTGGGTGCGACGGGTACGTCGGTATCGGCGAGCGCAGAGATGATGCGATGCTCGCGTGACATGTCGTGGGCGCTTTCGAGCACGTGACCGAGCGGCGGACGACGCAGCACGTATGCACGACCTTCGGCATCATCGATCCTGTACGTCAGGTTCGAGTGTCCACCGGCGATGAGGGAGAACTTCAGCGGCGGGGTAATCGCCTCGAGATGCTCGACGAGCCAGAGCGTTACGTTTTCTTCGTGGATTCCCTCCACCATGGCCGTCACTCTGCCCCCGAAAGGCCGGTAGGTTGTCACGATTACCACCCGAGGGCTAGCAGCATGTTGAAAAACACGCTGCTAGCCATGGCCAGGGATGGCCATGCAAAAATTGAGCACGCAAGTGCTTGATTTTTGGAGCACACGAAGGCCACGGAAGGCCTGAGGGAGCAGGAAAACGATTGCCAAATCGTTTTTCAACAAACTACTAGTGGCGTTTCATGCGATCCACTACACGTAGAGGAGTCGGGCATAATGACATCCGTCACTCCAAGGGGTACTTCAATGCCGCAGCAGCGAGCCAACTGGCCATTTCTCGGGCGAGCCACGACGCGCGTCACTCGAGCCCAAGGCGCTTACCTCTACACCGACGACGGGCACGACATTCTCGACGCAGCCGGCGGGGCAATCGTCGTGAACATCGGCCACGGCCGCGAGCGCGTCGCAAAGGCCATTGCCCGCGAATGCGAACGGTTGACCTACGTGGTGCCGCCGTGGAGCACGCCGAGCCGCGAAGCCCTCGTCGAGGAGCTGCGCCAGCACTGGCTGCATCCGAAGCTCACGCGGGTGCACCTCGCCAGCGGGGGCTCCGAAGCAAACGAATCCGCCATCAAGATGGCCGTCCAGTATCACGCAGCGAAGGGCGATACGGGGCGCACCAAGATTCTGTCGCGCGACGTCTCGTATCACGGAACGACCATCACCACCGCCGCGGTGTCCGGGCACCCGGCGCGGAAGAAGGGCCTCACAGGCATCCTCCAGGATTTCCCTAGCGTGCCCACGCCGTACCCGCTGCGATGCCCTCTTGGCCCCCATCACCCGGATGCCGGTCAATACTATGCAGACGAGCTGGAAAAGGTGGTGATCAGCGAAGGAGCCGACACCATCGCAGCCCTGATCGCCGAACCCATCAACGGCTCGAGCGGCGGCGCCATCGCCCCGCCCGACGACTACTGGCCCCGCGTGCGCAAGATCCTCGACAAGCACGGCATTCTTCTGATTCTCGACGAGGTGATGACCGGCTTCGGGCGAACCGGGCGCAAGTTCGCCTGCGATCACTACGATCTGGTACCCGACATACTAGTGGCGGGCAAGGGGCTGGCCGGGGGGTATGCAGCCATCGCCGGCACATACGCTACGGACGAGATAGCCGACGCCATCGTCGCCGGTGGGCTCGATGTAATGTTTCACACCTTCGGCGCGCTACCGCACTCGTGTGCGGCCGCGACGGAAGTGTTGACGATATTGCGTGAGGAAAAGCTCGTCGAACGAAGCGCGGAGATCGGCGAGCGCTTGGGAGAGCGCCTGAAACGCGATCTATCGAACCATCCGCACGTTGCAGAGGTGCGAGGCAAAGGGCTTCTGTGGGCCGTGGAGCTGGTGGAGAACCGTGACACCCTCGAGCGGTTTCCGCTGTCCGCGCACATAACCAATCGAGTCGTCGGCAAGGGACTCGCCGAGGGCGTCTTCTTCTACCCCGGCGGCACCGGCGAGGTGCGCGACATCATCTGCATCGGTCCGCCATTCGTGATTGGAGAGCCGGAGATCGACCGCATCGCCAAGACCCTCACAAGCGCACTGGAAGCGATTCCGAGCTAGTTAGTTTCCGTCCGGAAATTGCCAGGGACGGCAATTTCGGGACAGGAACTTCTTGGTCTCTGTCCAGAACACAAGAGTGCCAACAATGTCCGATCTCGGCACCGGGCTGAGTTATCTGCTGAAGGGGTTCACTCTGATTCGCGGACGTCGGATGCTGCCGTACGTCATCGCGCCTGTGATCGTGAACCTGCTCATCCTGATTCCGGCACTCTACTTCGCCGTCGATTGGGCGAACGCTTCGCTCGATGCCCTCGATGGCTGGCTTCCGGGTTGGCTTCAGTTTCTGATGTACGTGGCGCGCCCACTCACCTACCTCTTCGTATTCCTCGGTGTGATGGTGGTGGGCTCGATTACCGGAACCATCGTCGGCGCACCTTTTCTGGGGCCGCTCTCGGCCCAGGTTGAACGTGAACTCTCGGGGGAGTCTCCAACCGATGAAACACCATTGCTCACGATGATTCCGCACGCATTCGCACGCGAGGTGAGAAAGCTCGCCTATCATCTTCCGCGCTATCTCGCGGTGTTGTTGCTGACATTCATCCCTCCTTTTGCACCCCTGGCGCCACTGCTCTGGTTCGCCGTCACCGCATGGCTGCTTGCGGTGGAATACGTGGATTTTCCCTTCGATAACCGCGGTCGGTCATTCGACGAGCTGAAGCGAGCCCTCTCCTCACGTCGAAGCCTTGCATTCGGTTTTGGCATCGGAGCCGCCGCGGCGGTGTCGATCCCGCTGCTCAACATCATTGCAATCCCGGCGGCAACGGCAGGCGCCACCGCGCTCTGGGTCGGCGAGCTCGAGGCTTGATGTTCACGCGCCTTCGCGAGTGGCGCCACCGTCGCATCGTCGAGCGCCACGGCATTGACGTCGACCTGTGGTCGCGCGTGATCGCCGAGCACCGGCTGTTCGACCACTTCGACTCGGCGCAGCTTCGAGGGCTGCACGATCTCGCGGCGCTGTTTCTACACGAGAAACGCGTCTTCGGCACTCACGCGCTGGAGATCACCGACTTCATGCGCGTCACGGTGGCCGCACAGGCCGTCGTGCCCATTCTCAATCTCGACCTGAGCTACTATCGGGGTTGGACGGTGATCCTGCTCTATCCCGGCGCGTTCATCGCCCGGCATGAATTTACCGACGAAGCCGGTGTGGTTCACGTGATAGAGGAAGAGCTCGACGGCGAAGCGATGGATGCCGGGTCCGTCGTCATCTCCTGGGAACAGGCAAGCGCGGGCCCCCAGAGATTCCCCCGCACCAACGTGGTGATTCACGAGCTCGCCCACAAGCTCGACTATCTGAACGGCGATGCCAATGGGCTCCCGCCATTGCACGGCGACATGTCCGTCAACGCCTGGGCGAGGGCTTTCGGTGAGGCGTATGCACACATGAATGCGCAGCTCGAGCGCAACGCGCCATTGCGCCTCGACAGCTACGCCGCTGAATCGCCGGCGGAGTTCTTCGCCGTGATGAGCGAAGCGTTCTTCGAGACACCCGGGGATCTAGTCGACACGTACCCGGAGGTGTACCGAGAACTGGCAGCATTTTACAGGCAGAATCCACTGCGGCCCGCCCACAACTTTTGAACTCGCAACGGAGACCAGCCCGCCTGCGGGCTGGGGCTTTCTACTCTACGCGTCGAGGGGGAGGCGAGCGATGTGGCTCTTCATCAAGAATCTCTTGTTTACGGTCGCGATACCCGGAACGGTGGCCGGCTATGTTCCCTTCTTTTTTCTGACGCGGGACGCCGAGCTCGGGGGCGTCTTGTAAATGCTCGCCGGTGTGACGTTTCTGATCATCGGAGGCAGCATCTACCTTTGGTGCGTGCGGACGCGAACATTCTGGGATCGTGCGCCACCCGGTTTTATCGATCCGGCTGGCGCAACGCCTCAGCGATAGTGATACCAGGTCAGGCCGAAGTACATGGAAGGATCCAGCGCTTGGGTATCGCTCAAACCAAGGCGAAATTCCAAATCGTGCGCGACCGCGACAGCACGCGTCCAGCTCCCGCTGTACGTGAAGATCTCTTCCCGATCGACGGCGCTGATATCGCGCGCGAAGTCCACGTTGAACGAGTTCATGCCTTGCGAGTAGCCGATGGCGACCATGCTGGAGCGCTGGAGAAAGCTGTTCGAGAGTGTCAGCGCCGTTTTCGTAAAGTCCGTGAACCGCGCCAGAAACGCGAGGCCTTGAGGATCGTCGGAGTATTCCCACTCGGTGTGGGTGACGAAGGCATTGAAACCGTTGTCGGCGAAGAAACCCGCACTCCCACCGTAGCCGGTGATCTCGAGATTGCCCTTTCTGCGAACCGGCACGCCCAGCACCAGCGCCTCGAACGTCACATCCGCCTTGCGCCGCTCGGCATAGCCACGCAAGCGAAAGTTTCCTGGGCGCAGAAGCAGCGTCCCGCGCCAGCGTGTCGTTCTCAGATCGTCACCGTCGCCCCAGAACTCCACGCCGGCGCCAAAGCCAACGATGCCGAACATCTGCTCGAGATCGAAGCTCGTGAATCGCGTGCTGCTCCCGGCGTCGTCATCGGTGGGCTCGGTGAATCCGCCGCTCAGCTGAACCCACGTCGATCGAGTCAGCTCCTTGCCGAACGAGGCATTCGTTGCACGCGCGCCGTCCTCATCGACCTGAAAGCCAACAAGAAACAGGCTCATGCCATCGAAACCCTCGCTTACGGCATCCTGGGCTATCGCGCCCGGTGCACCCATCGCCAGGGCGATGGCAGACAGAAGTGAGAGGGAGAGGGATCTGAACATCGGGGCAGCCGATCCTGGGCCGGGCCTGGAAGTATAGATGTGACTACCCGATATACCGCGCGTTGCAGCGAACGGGGCCCCTATCCCCTCGGCGCCTGAAAAGCCTCTCCCCCCCATCGGTCGATGGACGTAAAGCTCTCAACCGGGTTGCGCCCGAGCCGGGTCAACTGTCTGACGGGCTGCCCGATGGGAACGAGTGCTGCGACTGCAAAGTGCTCGGGCAAACCCAGGATTTCCTGGGCTCTCGTCTCCGCCGACGCCAGAAAGGTCGTGAGAACGCCGCCCAGACCCTCGTTGCGCGCCGCGAGCAGTATATTCCAGACGAAAGGGTAGACGGACGCTCCCGCGATCACGCCAATTCGCTGCTGATGTCGATCGAACGCAGTCACCACACTCAGATCGACACAGACCACCAGCACCACCGGCATGGTCACCAGTTGCTCGATCAGCGGATAGCGCAGCGGCTGAGCATCGGCTTGCGCTTGGGTGACCTTGCTCTCGTGGACGGTGTTCCACGGATTTTCTCCCGCCCGTACCTGAGCTGCGTAGAGCTTCATCGCCGGCGCCCCAAGCTCTGCGAGCGAGCGCCGGGTGGCGGGGTCGCGAACGACGATCACCTTCCACCCCTGGCGGTTGCCACCGCTGGGGGCAAAACGCGCACTGTCGAGAATCCGATAGAGCACCTCGTCGCTCACCGGCGCATCGGTAAAGTCCCGTGCGGCGAACGTGGTTCGCATCACATCAGTCAGCTCCACATCGACCTCCTCGGGTCCCCAGCCCGTCTAGAATGATAGTGGTGGCGGGAAAAGGAGATGCAGCCCGCCTTCCGCCACTCCCAGAGCAGATTGTGGTCAGGAACCTATCATAGGCAGGGGAGATGAATACCGAAACGGACACGGAAACGACACCCAGCGCCACGCTCGAATCCCTCAAACAGGCGCTATCGGGGGTCATCAAGGGTAAGGACGACGTCATCGAGCTCCTTCTGCTCGGTCTCATCACGCGTGGCCACATCCTGATCGAAGACGTCCCGGGCGTCGGCAAGACCACCCTCGCCAAGGCCCTCGCCCGAGTGCTCGCGGTGGACATCAGCCGCGTCCAATTCACCCCCGACCTGCTTCCCGCGGACATCCTCGGCACCCAGGTGCTGAACACCAACGATGGAAGCGTGAGCTTTCAGCGCGGCCCCGTGTTCACGAATCTACTCCTCGCCGACGAGATCAACCGCGCCTCGCCCCGTACGCAATCCGCGCTGCTCGAAGCGATGAGCGAGCAACAGGTGACCGTAGACGGCGTCTCATATCGCCTGCCCACGCCGTTCATGGTTCTCGCCACACAGAATCCCGTGGACTCACAGGGCACCTATCCGCTGCCCGAGGCACAGCTCGATCGCTTCATCCTGCGCCTGCGTCTGGGCTACCCGGGAACCGAGAGCGAGCTCGAGATGCTTTACTCACAGCAGCACCGCCATCCAGTCGATGCACTCGAGGCGATCACCAGCGCAACCGAGCTCGAGCGACTTCAGCACCGCGTGCTCGAGGTGCAGGTAAGCGAACCCGTCGCACGTTACATACTCGCGCTCGTCGCCGGCACTCGCGCCCATGACAACCACGAGCTCGGTGCAAGCCCCAGAGGCGCGTTGCTTCTGTTCCGGGCGAGTCAGGGACAAGCGCTGCTTCAAGGCCGGGATTATGTCATCCCCGACGACGTTCAGCGGGTGGCCGTACCCGTCCTTGCGCACCGCATCATGCTCTCCGCACGTGCCAAATATGGCGGTAACTCGCAAGAAGACGTGGTGCGCCACGTCGTGGAGACCGCGCCGGTTCCGGCATGAACTTCGCCAGGTTCAACCACATTCTCATTCCCGCCACCTGGGCAGAACGCCAACGGCTGCAAAACAGCCTGCAAGGCCGACTTCTGATGAAGCCGACATTGGCCGTTTTCAGCGCGTTCACCAACGAGGGCATGGCGCTCATCGTGCTGGGGATGCTTGCAGGTGTTCTTGGACTCGATGCGCAGCACACCAAGGGTCATCTGCTTTGGTGCATGATCACGGGACTGCTGGTGGCATGTCTGCTGGTGAGGCCCTGGTTTCGCCTGCGCGATGTCGAGGTGTCCGCCCATGCCCCGTCCCGCGTGGCGGTGGACGAGGATCTCAGCATCACCATCGTGGTCCGCAACAACGGCCCGCGCGCCCTCGAATCCGTTCGCACCCTCTACCCCATCCTCCCCTGGGACGGTCACTGGACCTCCCCGCGGCCATTCGCCCAGCACGTCCCTCCCGGCGGGACCGCGGAGCTCGAGCGTACCCTGAATTTCGTCCAGCGCGGCGAGCATCATCTGAGCCCCATCGGCGTTGGCAATGTGGTTCCCGGCGGCCTCGTTCTCGCCCAACAAGCGTATTCGCAGGACCTCAAGCTTCTGGTCGTGCCGAGGATCGCACGGGTGGAGAGCCTCGCAACCCCCATGGCCCAGCGCTATCAACCCGGCGGTGTCGCGTTGGCATCAAAAACCGGCGAGTCGATGGAGCTCATGAGCGTGCGTCCGTACCGCGCCGGGGATCCACTTCGCGACCTGCATGCAAGAACGTGGGCACGCACTGGCATCCCCCACGTGCGGGAATACCAGCAGGAGTATTTCAGCCGCGTCGGCGTGGTGCTGGACACGGAATCCAATATCGTCAACGAGGAAATCCAAGAAGCAGCGATCTCGCTTGCAGCCGGCGTGCTGGCGCATTTCACTCGGGGCGAGGCACTGATCGATCTGCTGGTGGTGGGCGACGAGATTCATCCTCTCACCATTGGCCGCAGCCTCGGCTCGTTCGAGCAGGCGCTGGACCTGCTCGCCGTCGTGGAGCCGGGGACACCACTGGACGACGACCGACTGTTCATTCGACTAAGCCCCTACCTGAAGCGCCTCTCGACACTGGTGCTCATCCTTTTGAAATGGGATTCCCCGCGGCAACGCCTGCTACAGCGAATTCGAGATCACGGTGTCGGTTGCCGTGTGCTGCTCGTTACGAATCGTCAAGACCTGGCAAAAGACGAAGCCACTGTCCTGCGAGTCTCCCCCAGCCAGATTGAAGACGATAGGGCTCTCAGGCTGTGACGCGACTGACCCTGCTGTTCCCCGCCCTCGCGCTCGTGGCCTCCGCCGCGACATTCGGCTATGTGACCGACCTGCCGTTGGTGGCAGGGGTGCTGTGTGTCTTCATCGCCCTTGCGTGGGCAACCAACGGCCGCGTCGAGATGGGACCCTATGCGCAAGCTATCGGCACCCTGACCTCGGTGCTGCTGGCGGTCATGCTCACCCTGCTTCTGGTAGAGAGCGATCTCTACATCCGAAGCGTCATGTACGGCTGCGCCATCGCCGGGCTATCGATTGCAGCATTTCGCCTCGTGCAATCCACGCCGCGCTATGGACATCGGGGCACGGCCGTGCTGGGCGTGATCCCGCTGATCGTAGCTGGGGCGCTGCCAGCCGGCGACGGATACATCATCGGCGCGATCGCCTGGGCGGCGCTCTCGATCGCGACGCTGCTGCTGGACGATCCATCGGAGCCTGCCATGGGGGCACTCAGTCGTCGACGCGTGGGCTTCATGAGCGTTACCTTGCTCACCGCCGCAATGCTCTCCGTCGCGCTAGCCATCGCCTTGCCGCCAATTCAGAAGTGGGCGGTCGACCGCTTCGTATTTGGATATTTGAAGCCGCGCACCGGATTC
>JAPULC010000402.1 GCA_027295305.1 Gammaproteobacteria bacterium | reverse complement strand
GGGCCGCCGACAAGATGCCGCGAGCCGAGGGCCTTGCGAATCATCGGCTCACCGCCCATGAAGAGCATCGAGCGGATGCCATGACGATCGCGCAGCACCCGAAGCTGATGCAGCATCTGCGCATCGCTCATCTTGTCGCGTGGCTCGCTCGGCGTGCCTTCGCGAAACACGAAGCAGTGCGCGCAATCGAGATTGCAGGCGTTGGTGACGATGACGAGCGCCGACGAGAACTGCTCCGGACCGAAGTCCGCGGGCTCGCTCACCACCGGTACGCGGTCTGAGGTATGAGGCATGGCACTCAGAGTTCGCCGGTCAGGGTATCTGCACCTTGATTCAGATCAAACTCTGCCGATGGTGGTATAAGAGAAGGTCTTGCAGGGGGAGGAGACGATCATGGCTGGCAGATTCGAAGGCAAGGTGGCCGCTATTACCGGGGGCGCCTCGGGTATCGGGCTCGCAACCGTGAAACGCTTTCTCGAGGAAGGCGCGAAAGTCGTCATCGGTGACGTTCAAGCGGAGCCGGGGGCGCGGCTTGAAGACGAGCTTGGACCCGCGGTGCGTTTCCAGCTCACGGACGTATCCAGTGAAGACGATGTTGCAGCCCTCGTCGATCGCGCCGTCGATGAATTCGGCCGCCTCGACTGCATGTTCAACAATGCAGGCTTCGGCGGAGTCGGAGGCGAGGTCACGGAACTCGAGCTCGGTGAGGCATACCGACGCACCGTCGACGTGCTCTTCACCGCGGTACTTTCGGGAACCAAGCATGCAGCGCGCGTGATGAAACCCCAGGGCACGGGCAGCATCGTCAATACCGCTTCGATTGCTGGACTCAGGGCCGGCTATGGCGGGCACGTCTACAGCGCGATGAAGTCGGCGGTGATCAGCGTCACGCGCAGCACCGCAGTGGAGCTCGGTCCGAGCGGCGTGCGTGTCAACGCTATCTGCCCGGGATTCATCGCGACGGCCATCTTCGCCGGGCAGCGCAACTGGAATTACGACACGCGAATGCGATTCATCGGTGAGCTGGAGAAGAGCCAGACCGCGAACACACCGATCCACCGTGCCGGCCTCGGTCGCGACATCGCCAACATGGCCTTCTATCTCGCAAGCGATGATGCAGCGTTCGTGACCGGTCAGCACTTCGTCGTGGACGGTGGGCTGACCGCAGGGGGCCAACGCGATCCCAATCGCCGCAGCCACTTCCAGGAAATCGCCGATCGCATCGAAACCGAATCCACCCCAGATTGAGGAAGGAATCTTGACCGACGAGCGTCTGCCAATGCCACTCGCATCACCGAAGGAGGTGGGTTTTTCAGAGGAGCGCCTGGCCCGTATACGGCCGGCCATGCAGAAGTACATCGATGACGGGAAGGTGCCGAATTTCGTGACCCTCGTCGCCCGGCGTGGCCACCTCGTGCACTTCGATGCGCAGGGCTACATGGACATCGATACGCGGGAACCTGCCGACCGCGACACGCTCTTTCGCCTCTACTCCAACACGAAGCCGATAACCGGCGTCGCCACGATGATCCTGTTCGAGGAAGGGCTTCTCACGCTGGACGATCCCATCTCGAAGTACATCCCTGCATTCGAGAATCTGGAAGTGCGCCTTCCCGATCAGCCGCTGTTGACCGAACCGGCCCGACGCGAAATCACCATTCGAGATTGTCTGGCCCACACGTCGGGTCTCGCAACCCAATCACGCGCACCACTGCAGTATCGGACACTATATCGCGACGTGATGGAGGCGCTTGGATGGCTCGATTCGCCGAACGGCGAAGGCGAGAGCGTCGGCTCCCGGCCATACGATCCTCGCCAACGTGTCGAGACCCTCGCGAAGCTGCCATTGAACTTTCATCCCGGCACGGCGTGGGAATATCACGTCGGCTATCCCGTGATGAGCGCCGTGCTCGAGATCGTGGCGGGCATGCCACTTGATCGGTTCTACCGTGAGCGCATCTTCGAGCCGCTCGAAATGCACGACAGCGACTTCTATGTCGACGAGTCCAAGCTTTCCCGGTTCCCGCCGTGCCGAGCCAGGAGGGCGACGGGTGGACTTTGTCAGTCTCGGAAGAAGCCGCGACCAGTGAGAAGATCCTGGGCCCGAAGACATTCTTCGGTGCAGGCGGCGACCGAGGCGGCGTGGTCTGCACCGCAGGGGACTACGCCCGTTTCGGGCAAATGCTTCTGAGCGGCGGCGAGCTCGACAACGTGCGCATCGTAGGATTCGGCATGGGCGTCAGCGTGCGCACGGGGGAAGGTGGCTTGCCCTCGCTTCGCTCCATCGGCACCTACGGCTGGGGCGGTGCTGCAGGCACCACCTATTTTGCGGATCCGAAGGAAGAGCTGCTGTGCGTGTGTTTCACACAAGTGCTCCGCCACAGCTTGATCCCGGAGAACGACTACGGTACCGAGTTCCAAAGGCTCGTTTATCAGGCGCTCGTCTAACTAGACAATAGGAAATGGGGTCAGAGGCGGTCGGCTAGACGCGGTCGGCCAGACCCCATTTTTGGTCGAATCCGAGTCAACTGTCTTCCTCCTTCTTCTGGAAGAGCTTCTCGAGCTCGGTGCCCGCCTCGTCTTCCTCGGTCGGGGGCCTTTCGTCGCCTTCGCCTTCCGAAGTGTCATCGGCGCTGTCACCACTGAACAATGCATCGAGCTTGGTTATGGCATCGCTCGCTCCCTCGGCCTCGTCAGGGATGAACGCATTGGCCCGCGGCCTGAAGAAGTCGCAGAAATTGGCGGTCTCTTTTTCCACCGGTGGATCTGCCCGCTCGTCGCCGCATTTGTTGTCAAAGCGTTCGTCGTAGCTGCGGCACAAGCGGCAACAGCGAAGCTGTTGATAACACTTCAAACAGTTCGAGTGGCGCGAGATCGGTCGCGGCACATCCTCCAGCGACGCGCCACAACTCCAACAGACGAGTTCGTCCATCGGTATCGTCCCAGTTCGCCTAAGACGGCCTCATTCTAACGCGCCAGCCCGCTCGCGCGCTTTCCATTCGGGCGATCAATACTTGTCCCACCGTTGCAGGCGTTCGTAGAGATCGCGGGTTCCGGTGACTTCGATCACTTGCTCGAGGCGTTCACGGTCAACGCCTCGCCATCGAAGCTTCGTCAGTGTGCAGTCGATCGGCAGGTCAATGTGAAGGGTGGCCAACGCCTTGATCAGAAGCGCCTCGTCTCGATGTGCCGAGAGCTCGGTGGCAAGCCTCGACGCCCCGCGCACTGCCACCTCCCACTCTCCCGGATCTTCCGGGATCTCCTCCACCCCATCGTAGCGTTGGAGCACCGCTGCCGTTGCTTTTTGTCCCCAGCCCGGAACACCGGGCAGCCCCTTGGCCGAGGCACCCACCAGAGCAAGATAGTCGGGAAACTGATGGGGCCTGATACCAAGCTTCTTCCGCAAGGCATCCTCATCGGTCGTCACCTTCCGAATACGATCGAGGACCACCACGCGATCGCCGGCGATACATTGGTAGAGATCCGTATCCGTGGTGCAGATGACGATCTGATCGACTTCCGCCACATCCTTCAGAACGAAGGCCCCAGTTGCGAGCGCGTCGTCGGCCTGATAGCGATACATCGGCCATAGCCGAATGCCGAGCCCGCGCACGGCCTCAAACGCGAGCGCTGCCTGACTTCGTACGAGCGCTCCCGGATCGTCGCCTAGACTGCCACGCGGCGACGGCAGCTGATCGAAGGCAACGGCGACGTGGGTAACGTCGTCGCCCTTGAGCAGAGACAGCAACGTATGCAGCAGGCCCCGCACCGCACCCACCTCCTTGCCATCTGCGTTCGTAGCACGCGGGGCGCCATGAAAGCAGCGGAAGAGCTCGAATGTACCGTCGACGAGATGAACCTTCATTCGGTGCCGATGTGCCGTGAGCCAGCTATGCCCCTATTTCTCCCAAGGGCTCGTCAATGTCAATGTCGCGCCGAGACGGCTCCTTCGAATATCATCGATTCAGAGCACTTCGGGAGACAGTGATATGCCTGCACTCGAGACCATGCGCGTCCTCGATATGACCCAGTGGGAGGCCGGACCCAGCTGCTGCCAGATGCTGGCCTGGCTTGGCGCGGATGTCCTCAAAATAGAGCCCACCGGAGGCGAGATCAGTCGTCGCGCGTTCATGGATGGCAACGTCTCCCAGTACTTTCTCAATCACAATGGCAACAAACGTAGCCTTGCGGTCGATCTCAAGAGCGATCGCGGGCGCGAGCTCCTGCTCGGTCTCGTCCCGAGCTTCGATGTGTTCGTCGAGAACCAGGGACCGGGGGTCGTCGAGCGCCTGAGCCTCGGACCGGATACATTGAGGGAGATCAACCCGCGCCTCATCTACGCGCGCATCAAGGGCTTCGGACTCGAGGGCCCCTACGCGAGCTTCAAGTCTTTCGATCCGCTGGCCCAGGCATCCGCGGGGCTCTTCTCGGTGACAGGTGAGGTCGATGGCGTGCCGATGCGTCCAGGGGGCACATTTGCAGACACCGGCACCGGCATGCAGGCGGCGCTCGGGATCACAGCGGCGTATGTTCAGCAGCAACGAACCGGCGAAGGTCAGATGATCGAGCTGTCCATGCAGGAAGTCATGACGATGTTCATGCGAACCGCGGCTTCACAGTATTGGGGCGAAGATCGCGATGCGGCGCCAAGGCGCAGCGTCATCACCGCGGCACCGTCCGGACAGTACCGATGCAAAGGCGACGGCCCCAACGATTACGCCGTGGTGCAGCTCGCAAGTCACGACATGTGGGAGGCATTGTGCAGGGGAATCGGAAGACCCGAGTTCATCACCGATCCCAGATTCGCTCGCGGCGCCGACCGCCGGGCCAACGCGGACGCACTGCGTGCGGAGGTCGGCGCATGGATGCTCGAGCACGACAAATTCGAGGTGATGCGCATCCTGGGCGAAGCCGGCGTGCCCTGCAGCGCGGTGTACGACAGCACCGACGTCTTTCGCGATCCACACCTGAAGAGCCGCGACTTCTTCGTCTCCATTGACCATCCGGTGAAGGGAAAATACACGCAGATGCGATCGCCCATCAGGATGACAGCGTCGAAGGTCGATCCGGGTTCCGCCCCGCTGGTTGGCGAGCACAGCAGGGAAGTGCTGAGCAAAGAGCTCGGTCTCGAAGACGCAGAGATCGACAATCTCTTGCAAGAGGGTGTCATCGCCGCGGAAGGAACCGTCTAAGGGCTAGATCCTGGGTGTGAAATCTCGAGCAAGGGGTCTGACCCCATCACTCACGCGAGGTGGTTGCCAGGCACACCGTGCCTGGCACCATTTCAGTCGTCCGCGACGAGTACCAGCGTGCCGGTCGTCGACAAGCTCCCGCCCGTTCCGTTCACCACGCACGTGCGTGCCGATGTCTGCTTGCCCGGCACGCCGTTCACGCCGTCCTCGGCGGTCCCGGACAACTGCCGGTAGGCTTCCACCAGCAATTGCATGCCGTACATCCCGGAGTGGTTGAACGAAAGTCCGCCGCCGTTCGTGTTGATGGGCAGCTTGCCGCCCGGTGCGGCGTGGCCATCTTTCCACAGCTTGTAGCCCTCGCCCCGGGGCGCCAGCCCAAGCATCTCCGCGGTGATTGCCGAGGTCACCGTAAACGAGTCGTAGATCATGGCCATTTCCATATCCTGCGGTCCGAGACCCGCCATCTCGTAGGCAGTCTCCGCCGAAGCCATTGCCGAGGTGGCCGTGAAATCTTCCATCTCCAGTATGTTGGAATGGCTCATGCTCTCGCCGGCTCCGGCGATCCAGACAGGTTTTGTCCTCGCGCTGCCTGCAACCTTCGGGCTGGCGATCAGCACGGCACCACCATGGTCAGTCACCAGGCAGCAATGCAGCAGCGTCAGCGGCCAGGAAATCAGACGAGCGCTCTGCACGTCTTCCACGGTGATGGGTCCACCGAACTCGTGGGTTTCCTTGGAGTGCATGACCGCGCGCGGATTGAGCGTTGCCCATTCCCGCGTGACCACGGCAACGTGCGCGAAGTCTTCGGGCGTCGAGCCATAACGGTGATTGTGTCGCACCATGGCGTGGGAGTAATTCGAAGGCGCGCCGGACAGGCCGTACGCCGAGGTCATCTGCGCAGCGGGCGCATCACCCCCGCCGAAACGGCCTCCACCACCGCCACCCCCACGCATACGACGCGCCGACCAGCCGTTCTGGCCGTGACTGATGAGGGCCACGTCGATGACGCCGGCGTGAATCGCGCAGAGAGCGTGGTGCACGTGCATCTGAAACGAGCATCCCCCAACGGATGTGGTGTCGATGTATTTCGGATGCAGCCCCAGATGCTCGGCAAGCTCAGAGGACCAGCCCGCCGAGAAGATCCCGTCGATGCGCGAGATGGGAATGCCGGTCTGATCGCTGACGTTCTTGATCGCTTCGATGTGATGCTGCAGCGACGTTTTCACCTCTTCGGGATAGCCAATCTCGTTCGACTCTGCGGCGCCGATGATGGCGGCCGCTCTTGATATTCCGGATGCCATGATCAGTCCTCCACCACGCGCCAGAAGGGAATGTGTATGTCGTCATTCGCTTCTTCGAATTCGACCCGCACCTTGGCGCCGACCTTGATGGATTCGGGATCGCTGGCATCCACTCCGCGCAGCACGGTGAGCATTCGATCGCCCTCGTTCAGGTCGATGAATGCGGTGACGAACGGAACCTCCTCGGCCCAGCCCCCAAAGGCACGATGCTGAACGGCATACGTGTAAACGCGCCCCTCACCGCTACCTTCGATCCACTCGATCTCCATCGAATGACAATGAGGGCAGATGAGGCGCGGATACCAATGCACCCGGCTGCAGCTGGTGCAGCGCGGCAACATGAGCTTCCCCTCTTTGGTGCCATCCCAAAACGGCTGGGTGTGCACGCTGGGTGTCGGTATGGGTTTGTTGTAGGCCACTGCTTGCTCTCCACCTGACTTCGAAAGAATGGGGGAATAAAAAAGCGCGCCCGATGCCGACGTCCCTCCCCCAGAGCCGACCAGCATATCATCTCTCGAGCAGAGTTCACTATAGAGCGACGGCGAACGCGATCAGGCTCAGTCCGCCGGTCGCGCTCACGCCATCGGTCGGGGCCGACTGTCGGAAACACCGGAGGGCCGCCTCGACAGCGCAACGCTGATGCTCGGTGATCTCGGCGACAAGGTTTACTACGGCGGCTAGTTCCCCGTACCCGATCCGGCAAACAGCCGGCGGTGCAACTGCACATTCATGGTCGGCGGAAAGATTCGCCGAAGATGCTCGCGGGCGAGCAGACGTAGAACTGCCTGCGAAGGGACTCTCGTGCACGTCAGTCTCACGATGGTCTCGTCATCCAGAGAACCGACTCGGGATGTGAGATACGCGTGGAGCGTCGAGCGACCGATCTCTTCCCCGAGAACGATGTCCACCATGGGTCGCGAGGGCAACAGGTTGAACGTGTAATCAATCTTTGTCTCGCGGCGCCTGCGATTGATATGCAGCTCGAGGAATCCCTTGATCTCGTTTTTCTCCGCGAAGGATGTCCGTTCGACAGAACCCGGATAGATCACCGGCGGATGGGCTCCACTCAAAACCTGATGACGGTGAATGTGTCCGCTTAGCACCCCATCGAACTCGTTGGGGAGATCTCGTCGTGGTATGACGTCGGCTCCCAGGCGAAAGGTGAAGCCCGAAGGTCCGACCCTCGATCCTTCTACGGTCTGATGGATGCAGAGTAGGCGCACGTCCGCGGAGCACTCCCGCCAACGAGTGTCTTCGACCAAGTGACGGAACTGCTTTCGGATGTGATCCCGTTCGTTCGGGAATCCCGACAGACCCAACCTGATCCCATTGACCTGCAGCGAGAACGTTCGGGGTCGGTCGAAGACGTGAATGTGCGGATGACTCAGGAATAACGACGGCGGCAGCACTGAGCGCTCGTGGTTGCCCGGTACAATGTAGATCGGAATGCCGTGGTCTGCGAAGCGCACGAGGCGGTCATAGGCCAAATCCACGATGTGCGCAGGCACCTTGCTTCTGAAGAAGAAGTCGCCGCCGTGGATCACGAGGTCGGCTTTCGAATCCACCGCGTAATCCAGGACCCGCTGATAGTTATCGAAGAAATCCTGACCCCGCCTTCTCCTGGCAGCCCGATTTCCGATTGGCGCTCCGAGTGGCTCTCTGAGTGGCTCTCTGAGTGGATAGTCGAACCCGAGATGCGTATCGGATAGGAAAACGATACGAATCGCTTCTCCGCTCACAAGGCAGACCCTAGATACTGTATGAATGAACAGGTAGACTAATGTCTGTATCGCAACCGGTCAAACGCAACGTATGTTTATCTGGCGCATGCCTTATACAACCGCGGTTCAGGCTTTCAGCCGATAGTATCGATACGTTGCAATCTCACGAAATCCGCTTGATTGGTAGAGCGAGAGTGCATCACGGTTGTCTGTCTGCACCTCGAGCAAGATCCGACCCTGGTCTTCTTGGAGAAGCCGATCGACGACCTGCACCAGCATGTAGCGTCCGATGCCTCGACCACGATACTCGGGAAGCACGCCAAGACCGTTGATGAACACGCTGTCCGGATACGTCCCGACTCTCACGATCCCGACCGGCTTGTCGTTGACCTTCGCGATGTGAAGCCTCTGATTGGCTTCGCCGAGCCAGCGCGGAATGTCCGCCCGCACCTCCGCTTCCTTACCACCGAAGGACGCGAGTCGAATGACAACCAGCGCTTCGAGATCGGACAGGGCGGCATCGTGAAAACTGGCGGGTGAATGCATGCGCACACGTTCTTGAAAAGCGCCCGCATCGAGCAACATACGATACTCCGAGAAGTCGTAGCGAGCGCCCATCGCATCGGCAAACCCCCGTTCGCAGACCGATGCTTCTTCGGACACGAGCAGGACGTCGCCTTGGCCGCGGCGACGACACTCGAGCAAGATCTCCCCCACAAGCGCCCGCCCGATGCCTCTGCGTCGATAATCCGGGTGGACGATGGCGAGAATCTCGATGGGATCGTCCTGCGACGCG
>JAPULC010000401.1 GCA_027295305.1 Gammaproteobacteria bacterium | reverse complement strand
GGCATTTCGCCTGGCTACGTCTTGCCCGCTCGGGAACTCCTGGGGGACATGTTGTTGGAGCTGGAGATGAACGAGGAGGCGCTCGCTGCGTATGAAGCGACCCTCGCCCACAGCCCCGGGCGGCTGAACAGTCTGTACGGGATGGGCCTTGCGCTCGAGGGCATGGGAGAGACGGATCGCGCCGCTGACGTGTATGAACAGATCATTGCGATGACCGCTGAAGCGGGTAATGCGCGACCGTGGCTGAGCTATGTCAAGGCAGTGGCGAGTTCGCAGTAGACCCCTGGGCCGACCCTTATATCGTCTGGGTACATTATCGGAAACGCCGCACGCTGTTCCGGATGCCACGAATTCGTTCGCAGGGGTCGACAGGTATGCTGTCTGACCCATGAAGAGCTCTGCCGAAATCGCAAGCGCACTCCTGGAGGCGCTTCGCCGAGACCCGCGTGCGGATGATCTGGAATTTGCGCAGCGGCCCGAGACCGTGCTGGGGGGCAATGAGACGACGATCTTTGCCTTCTCCCTCGATGTTCCGGATGACCACCCTCTCTCGGGAGCCCTCATCGCGCGGATTTTTTTCAAGACCCGCAATCCGTTGCAGCATCGCATCGAGGCGCTGGTGCACAACGGCCTCTCTGTGTGTGGGTACCCGGTACCGGCGGTGCGCTTCGTCTCCGACGGCGATGGGGTCGGAGCTCCCTGGATCGTGATGGACAGGCTTCCCGGAACCATGCTCGGAAGCGAGGGATTGCGGATGCCATCGGGAATACTCCACTTCCGTGACCTGCTCCATACAGTGCCGCGGAAACTCGCGGAGCTTCAACTCGCTCTCCATGCGCTCGAGCCCGAACCCCTGAGAGAGGAACTGACGGCGCTGGTTGGAGATGAAGCCTCGTTCACACCGAGGGCCCAGATCGGCGGGGCATGGGAGTCAATCGAGGACGACCACGACGTGGCTGCGGCACTTCGCATCATGGAGTCGCGGCTTCCTTCCACGCGCGAGCCGGTGATCTGTCACGGCGACTTTCATCCACTGAACGTCCTCGGCGATCCGCAAGCCGGGTACGGCGTCATAGACTGGTCGAATATCCGCTTTGCAGACCGTGAGTTCGATGTGGGGAGCACCCTCGCGTTGCTCGAGCTCACCGAGCTGAATCTGCCGCCGGTGATTCGACGCGTCGCCGAATGGGTGATGTTCAAGATGGGGGCGCGATATCTGGACGCCTATCGTGCCTCGGGCCGCGAGCTCGACCTGGAGCATGTGCGATACTTCTATGCGTTGCGCGCGCTCGTGGAGCTGATCTACGCGAGAGCGAGCGGCGTGCCGGCGCTCGGCGACATCGGCGGGTGGAATGTGACACGACTACTCGACGTGGTCGCGCGGTTTACCGGGGTCCGCATTACGCCCTGAGCACATTGGGGACATCCATCATCCAGTGCGGATAGAATTCGCACCAGATTCTCCAAGAGTGCCGCTGCGTGAGCGAAGACGCCACTGAGGCCCCCAGCACGGAAACACTCACCGAAGAGACCATCGACCTCGTCGCCGAGTTGCCGAAGATCGCCGATTGGCTGCCCGACAGCATCCGGCCTTTCTGGGAAGTGGTCGCCACGTATCCCGTCGTCGGCGCCGCGGTTGTCGCGGCGGTGTTCTACCTGGCGGCATTCATCATTCGAAGCGTCGTGCTGGCGAGCCTCGATCGCCTGGCCGCACGTTCGGATACCACGATCGACAACGCCGTCATCGCGCACTTGCGCCGACCGATTTTCACGAGCATCTTCTTCTTCGGCCTGATCCTGGCAGCCAACGTCACCAAACTGCCGTTCGGCACGAGCTTCATCATCAACCTGCTCGCTTCGGTGATCGTGGTGAGTTGGATGCTCGCCACGTTACGCATCAGCAACACCGCGCTCGATGCGCTGAGCGACAACCCGCGATTCACACTGATCGAGTCGCGCACCATTCCGCTGTTCGATCTGACCCTGAAGCTCGGCGTCATCCTGATCGCGAGTTACTGCCTGCTCATCATCTGGGGCATCAACCCGATTGGATGGCTCGCCTCCGCCGGCATCGTCGGCATCGCGGTGGGTTTCGCGGCCAAGGACACCCTCGCGAATCTCTTTTCAGGATTCTTCATCCTCGCCGATGCTCCCTATAAGCTCGGCGACTTCATCAATCTCGACTCCGGGGAGCGTGGCCGCATCACCTCCATCGGCATCCGCAGCACGCGTCTGCTGACGCGTGAAGACGTCGAGATCACCATCCCGAACGCAGTAATAGCCAACGCCAAGATCACCAACGAAAGCGGCGGGCCGCACGAGAAGCTGCGCATCCGCATCCTCGTTGGCGCCGCCTACGGCTCGGACGTGGACCAGATCTGCGACGTGCTGCAGAGGGTGGCAGAAGAGAGTCACGGGGTCTGCACCAATCCGCCGCATAAGGTACGCATGCGCGGCTTCGGTGAGTCCAGCATCGACTTCAATCTGCTCGCGTGGATCGACAAGCCCCAGGACCGCGGGCGGATCTCGCACGAGCTCTACATGCAGGTGTACAAGGCCTTCAACGAAGCCGGCATCGAGATCCCCTACGCGAAGCGCGATCTCTACATCAAAGAGTTCCCCGGGACGAATTGAAGAGACTACAGCGCGCTCAGCCAGCTGTGCTCGGGATGCAGTCGGGTCAGGATTGTGCGCAGCCAGTGCCGCGCCTCGCCATCGAGTAGCGGCAAACAGGCCGCAAAATCCGCTTCGTCCTTCGGCCGTGTCGCCTTCGCCTTGTACAGCAAGACGGCCTCGGGTTTCAAGAAGGATACGCCATCGCGCGTACTCACCATGCGTTGGCGCGGTGCACGCACGCTCTCGTCTCGACGATAGACCCAAGTCGCTTCATCCCCCGGCTCCAACATCACGTCCATGCGCCAGACGTCTTCGTCCACGTCGAGCACCCAGTTCTGATGCTTGTCAGGCGGAGTCACCTCACCTGCCGACATGGCGCGCACCTCACCATTGCCGACGCTATGCAATCTATAGGCACGCAAGTGATCGCGCAGCCGGGGAAAATCCGCGCGCGCAATGGCAATCTCGAGATCTCCATGGCTGCGCGTTTCTCGACCCAGAAAGAGGTCAATCGCCCAACCGCCGACCACGCACCAGGTCACATCCAGCCCGGCAAGCACAGCCGTGGCTTCTTGCGGGCGCCATGGTCGCCAAGCCTCGAGAGGTGGACCATCCCAATGGGTGACTTCAGGTGTCTGTGCCATTCAGCGTTGCGTCACTAGTCAGCCTGTCGATGTTTAGCGTCCGAATGACTTCTTTGCCGCAGGTGACTGCGCCACTTTCTCATCGCGGCCGATCGTTGTTTAATCGTTCCTATTCGCCATTGGGAGGGTAGCAGCGTGGCCTTCGCGCAGCTTTCGCAGGTTCGACTCGAGTACTTTCCACGCGGCACCGGGCCGCAACGCGTTCTTTTCATTCATGGTTTCCAGGCCTCCGCCCGCATCTGGCACGCGGTGCAGCGTGAGCT
>JAPULC010000400.1 GCA_027295305.1 Gammaproteobacteria bacterium | reverse complement strand
GCCGGCAACATCGGCCCAAGACTGCCCGTGATCAGAAGATGCCCCGCCTTCGGCGTATAGCCGCGCGCGAGCACTTCGTTGATCAACCACCGAAGCGCCGACCATTGATTGCCCATGGCATCGGTGCCCTTGCCTTGATTGATGACCTCGCCGTCACGGGTCAGCGACACCGTGATCGCGTTCGGATCGATCGTGGGAGGGGATGCGGCGCCCGGAAGATGATGGCGCGCTACGATGTTGTTGGCCACGAAGTCGAGCCCCGAGGCACGTTCGGCAAAGGAAGGGCAGGGCAGCTCGATCACGGGCATGATGGCCGAGAGCACGCCGCGCAGATCATCCTCCGAGTCGATGGGCCCCGTGATGTCCGAGCCGAGCACGTACCCCACCTCGGTTTCCACCACCAGCCCTTGAAGGGTGGCGAGATCGAGCTCTGCCCCGGACTCCAGCGCACCGCTCGCGAACAGCACCGCCACCACGGCATCGTCGAGGCCGAAGTTCTTCTGTGCGGCGGCGTTGGTCATTCCCGCCTTGAACCCGCCGATGGAGTCGTCGTCCGCGCGTGCATCGACGAAGTTGCGCTGAAGCGCGTACGCGGCATCGAGGTCGGCTGCCAACCCTCGAGGTGCGGGTGTTCGTTCCAGATAGGCCGTGAGAATCGGTTGGATGTCTGCGTCAGTCATGGACGCAGAGTCAACACCATTCGCGAGCCGAGAGCAATGTTCGCCGTGCCAGGCACGGGTGCCTGGCACCCACTATGCGTCGGGTTGGGTAGCGGCGGCTTTCCGGGCCACCTGCTTAGGCGCGGGTTCCTTGTAGAGCTTCTCTACTCTCCACGAGAGCGCGCGACCTTTGCGAGTGAGATACGCCACGTGACGGCTGTCATCGCTGAAAACCGGCACATCCACCAAGTCGAACGGCCCGATCGGCTTCTCGTCCAGCACGAGATACCACTTGTCTTCGACCTCGGCGGTATAGGCGAGGTGTTGCCCGTCCGGACTGTAGAGCGGTGTGCTTACGTGATCCCAGCGGTAGTTGCTCTTGCTTGCGCCCATCACGAGCCACATCTCGCCTTCTCTCGCGGCATACGCCACGGCGTCGTCGACGGGGTGCAATGTCATGCGCGTGCGCGCAATGTCGTCGAAGCGCTTCTGGCGAAAGAACCCGACAACGCAGAAGGTCTTGTCGTCATCCTGCGCGAGATAGATCGGATCGCCGGAACGTCCGAACAGCGGATCGAATTCTTCCACCACCGAGCCCGTCTTGTGATTGATCAGTGCATACTCGGTGCCCTTTTTCAGCCCCGTGGAGAAAGCGCCACCTTGGGGTCCCAAGATGATCGGCCCCACGCCATCGAATCCCTGGCTCTTGCGCGAGCCCACCACGAGATACCACTTCCGCCCCTTTCTCGCCTTGTAGACCAGGCGATCATCGCGCGCGAACTGAATCCGGTCATCCTCGAGCTCGTCGAACCACTCTCCGTCGCGCGCGCCGAACCAGTCGCCGGGTCGCGATGCAAGCCATGAAGCGGGGGCACTCTGCACGACGCGCGTCTTATCGTTCTTTCGAACCAGATACGCGGCGTAGGCGCTGTCCGGCGACCAGACGAGCGAGCCCCTGTCGATCTCGCCATCGGGTGCGAGCTTCTCGGGCTTGCCGTCCACGACAAGATACACGCCATCCCCCAGTCGCTCTGCAAAATAGGCCCAGCGTTTCCCGTTCGGACTGAAGAGAATGCGATGGTCCGAGATGCGAACGGGTAGCGCTGGCTCCTCCTCGTGTAGCTCCCTGGCATCGACGTTAGCTCCGATTTGCCACCACTCGCTGATGTCGTTCCGAACCTGCTTGCTCGAGAGCGTCGCGATCAGCTTTCCACCTTCTCCAAACTCGATCTCGGCGTCGTTGTGCGTCTCGAGAGTGTTGCCGACGTAGAGCCGGTATTGCTTGTCCGCTTGCATCACGTAGATGGGACTGCGTCGCTCACGGGACCATCCCAGATGCACAACGGCGTTCGCACGCGCGTCGAACGCTTGCTTGTCGAGGACGACGAACTCCTCACCCGAGTGCGTTGCGATGTAGGCGATGTGCTTCTGGTCCGGGCTCATGAGGGGCACCGTGTCCCGTGCAAGGACATGGCCGAGCTCTCCATTCAGTACTGCTCGTCGCTTGCCTTTCACCACGGCGACGTAGGCAAGAACCTCGCCGGTCGATGACGCAAGCGTTGCATCCTGCTTCGGGTCGATGGGGTGTCCCGTCTTTCCGTCGACGAGCTTGAACCACCGCTCACCGATACGCGCTCGAGCGATGAGCACGCGGCCATCCGAGACGAAGTGCAGGCCCTCGATGGCATCGAACGGATCGCTCACACGGTGAGGCAGATGAAGAAACCACTTGCCGCGAATCTGTGCCTTGAAGATGACGTCGTCGGTCTCTGGAAACGTCATCCAGACCAACTTTCGATAGGGTCCCTTCACACCGTGTCGGCTGCCGAGGAAGACCTGGCCGTCGGTGGCGGAATACTGGTTGTGGTTGCGACGGCTGATGCGTCCGTATTGGCTCGCCACAAAGTAGAGATCGTCGTGGGGCAGCGCTTGTAGCTGGCGGTAGGGTCCCATGCGCTCGTTGTCGAAGATTGCGACGTAAGCCGAGTTTTCCCGCGCGATGTAGGCGACTCGTTGGCCATCCGTGCGCGCCGACCAGATCCTTGGGTCGACTCCGCTTGGCAGCGGTGAGAGGTCTCGCGCGTGAAACCGTGGATCGTCGGCATGTCCCGAGCTTGCGACAATGGTGGAGCACGAGAGGATGACTACGCCGAGTGCGAGGTGCCGGAGTGCGTTCATGGTGCGAGCCTCTGGTGTGGCACGAGATGCGATGACGAACGGCGATGCCCACGGACGTGGGCCGCCCACGGCCTGTGGGCTTGTTTGGGCTTTGACTTTGAGTCTAGTGCGCGCTCGGGGGGCTTTCCAAAGCGACGTGGTCGCTCACCACGTGAACTGCGTCACGGGAAGGCCCGAATCCATTGAGAATGTGAACTTTCGACGTCGGTTTGGTGGTCCGAGCGTCAGCTGATAGGGTATCGCGCTGGACCCAAGGGATTGAGCATGAGCCCAGATCGCGTGGAAAACATTGTCGCCGGTGACAGTTTCGCGGCGTTGCTGGGCATTCAGCTCGTCGAACGCGAGCCGAACCGAGTCGTTGCTCGGATGCCGTACAAAGAGTCACTCGGCGTGGGCCGCATCAACGGCGGCGCGATCAGCGCACTCGTGGACATCGTCGCGACGGCGGCGTTCTGGTCCCATCCCGATCTGCCCCCCACGGCGCGCGGCGCAACCGTAGGATTCACCATCAACTACCTGAGACTTGCCGTTGCGTCCGATCTCACCGCGACGGCCACCGTGCGCCGACGCGGCGGAACTCTCTCGACCGGCGAGGTCACCGTCGTGAACGAGGCGGGTGCCGAGGTGGCAATGGCCGTGGTCACCTACAAGCTGGACGGGGGAAAGCTCGCGTAAGAGCTCAGATAAACCGGCCCGGACTCAACACACGTTGGTCGATCAGATCGGTATCGCCGCGCGCCAGAAGCTCGGCGGTAATACGGCCCAGCGCAGGGCTCGTCGAGATGCCGGCACCGCCCTGGCCGGCGAGCCAGAAGAACCCCGGGACGACGGGATCGGCACCCACCACGGGATGTCGATCCGGCGCAAACGAACGCAGTCCTGCCCATTGGTTTTCAATGGACGGGACACTGAAGGTGGTGAAGCGTTCGATCAGATCCGCGATTTCCGCCATCCGCAACTCATCGGGTTGGGCATCGCACGGCTGCACCGCATCTTCGTCCATTGGGCTCGCGATGATGCTCGCGCCTTCCGGCTTGACGTAGAAGCCGTGAGTCAGATCGCTCGTATGTGGCCACATGGTCGGCCGATACCAGTCGGGTGCTTGCGGCACGATGATCGTGCGACGCATCGGCGTGATCCCGATGGGTGTGCCACCCGCCAATACATAGAGCTGATCGGCCCAGGCACCAGCCGCATTCACTACACATCGCGTATGGATCGTGCCGTTTGCGGTGGTCACTCCGCAAATTCCATCGATATCGCGCTCGATCTCCATGACCTCAGAGCCCGTGTTGATGCCGATCCCCGCCGAACGGGCATGCTTCAAGTAGCCCGTCAGCAACTCGTGCACGTCAATGTTGCCACTGTTGGGAAGAAACACACCGGCCCCCACATGCTCAGCCTTCAGGATAGGTATGCGGGACACCGCGTCGTCGCCGTTCCAGCGCTCGGCTGCAATGCCAGCGGACGCGCAACCTTTCAGCGATTGCTCTAGCTGCGTTTCTTCGCCGGGTCCCACTACCGAGAGCGTGCCCACGCGATCGAAGATCGGCGCATCGGAGAAATCGTCAGGCGGGCTTAGAAAGAATTCATGACTCAGCGATTTCAAGGTCTGGAAGAGCGGATCCGGGTCCCACTCGCGTGAAATCGCGGCGCTGCGCCCCGAGCTGTGGTACCCGGGGGTCGACTCGCGCTCGAGCAACACGACATCCGTGATCTCGTTCTGGGCCAGGAAATACGCAAGCGACGCACCTGCAATGCCACCGCCGACGATGACGATGTC
>JAPULC010000040.1 GCA_027295305.1 Gammaproteobacteria bacterium | reverse complement strand
CGCGCAGATTCCCATCTCGAGTCGCTTTCAGATCTACGGCTTCGACACGGACGTGAAACCGGTCATTCCCGATACTCGCGGCGAATGGCTTCAGGTGGTGGGGGGCAAGCGCTTGAACGAAGCCATGGAATACATTCGTGAGATCATTCCCGCCGGCGGCACGAGCCTCGAGACGGCCCTCGCCTCGGTCAACGAGCTGGAGCCTGCCCCCGACAACATCATACTGATAGTCGACAGCCTACCCACCCAGGGAATCCGCCCACCGCGACGCTCGACGGTCACGGGACGTGAACGTTTGAAGCTGTTCAACCGCGCGATCGACGAGCTGCCCCGCGGGGTGCCGGTCAATGTGATTCTGTTTCCGCTGGAGGGCGATGCGATGGCACCAGCGGCCTATTGGATGCTGGCCAAGAATTCCGGTGGCGCGTTCATGTCCCCTGCCAAGGATTGGCCATAGTGTATACGCGCAACGAAGTTCCAGAGTTCAGCCTGTCCTTCCTGGACGTGATCTCGTGTGGTTTCGGCGCGATCATCCTGTTGCTGGTGATCATCAAGGTGGTGGAGCCGGTGGTCCTCGAGCAGACCTCGCTGCATCTCGACGGACTGCTGGCGGACCTCCAGGAGCAACTCTTCGAGATTCGAGGCGAGACCAAGATTTTCAATCGCGAACTCACGGTGAAGCGCGAGCAGCTTTCCGAGGACATCGAGAAGCTTGCCAGGCTACAGGGCGAGCTCTCTGCCATTCAGGGGCAATTCATGGCGAGCACCGCGCGCTCCGACGACGCGAAAGTCGTCGAGGGACGCCTTGCCTCCGCGCGCCAATCCCTCACCGACGAGATGAAGCGACTGTTCGGCATCAAGTTCAAAAGCCACAACAACATCATTGGCGGGATTCCAATAGATAGCGAGTACATCATCTTCGTCATCGACACGTCGGGGAGCATGTACAACTACGCGTGGAGCACGATGATCGGAAAGGTCCAGGAGGTTCTCGACGTCTACCCTGAGGTGAAGGGTATCCAGGTCTTGAACGACATGGGCGACTACCTGTTCTCGAGATATCAGGGGCGCTGGATTCCGGATACCCCCGCAAGACGCCGCTCTATCGTTCAACGGATTCGCACGTGGAACCCATTCAGCAACTCGAGTCCTCAGGAGGGCATTGAACGCGCGATCAGAACGTTCTGGGCGCCCGACAAGAAGATCAGCATCTACGTCATGGGCGACGAGTTCACCGGACGCTCCATCGCCCAGGTCATCGACAACGTCGACCGAATCAACGTTGCCGACGCCGATGGGAACCGTCGGGTGCGCATTCACGCCATCGGCTTCCCGGTGGTATTCGAGGCCGCTCCGCGGCAGCCCGTCACGGGGATTCGCTTCGCAACGCTGATGCGCGAGCTGACCCAGCGCAACAACGGTGCTTTCGTCGGATTGTCGAGCATAGACTAGTGAACCAGTCCACACTGCTCGGACACGCTGCGTTGGGTCTTGATGGTCGGAAGTGGTACATTCAGACGCTGCGGGAGTATCGCAACGCATGAAGGTCCGACTGAAATTCATGATCATGGCCGTGGTGCCCCTCATCGCGGGTTGCACCACTTCCGCGCTGCTGGAGGAACCATTCCCCGAGCCGGTGGTGGACCGACTGCCGTTGACGATCGGGGTGTTTTACAGCGACGACTTTCGCTTCTTCACCTATGACGAGGACATTCCGCGCAAGGGTCACGTCGCGATCGATGCCGGCGCAGCCAACGTGCGCCTGTTCGATCGCATGTTGCCTGCGATGTTCACCGGTGTCGTACATCTGCTCGAACCGCGCGACACGGGCGAAGGTGTCGACGCCATCTTCATTCCCACCATCGAAGAGATGCAGATCGCCCTGCCCCACCAGACGCACAACGATTTCTCAGAGGTGTGGATGAAATATCGACTCCAGCTTCTCGCGCCGGACGGCGAGAACATCGCGACATGGGAAATGGCGGCGTACGGCAAGTCGCCCAAGGGCATGCTGGAATCAGAGAAGGAGGCGCTGTGGGAAGCGGCCCGCGTGGCATTGCGCGACGCGGGGGCTTACTTCTCCATCTACTTTAGTGAGAAACCGGGTGTGAAAGAGTGGTTGCGCGAGATCCGTGCTCTTTCGAGGGGGGCGCCCACTGAGGCCGAGTCTGCGCATGAGACTTAATTCGATCGGATTGAATGCCATTGCAATGATGGCTCTCGTCGCGCTTCAGGGTTGCGTGCCGGCGACGGTGGAGCAGGTGCGCCAGGGTCCGACGGGCATAGAAGCGCATGAATCCATCGTGTTGCTGGGCCGGCGTCATCACACCGGCTATGAGACCGAGGAAGGATTCGTGGACTGCGTGGGCAATCACCTTCGCGACGTCGCGGTCACCAGCGAGCACGATTTCATGGACGGGTTCTACCCGTGGTTCGAGCCCCGAGTAGCCCCCTTGGAGCCGAAGGACCTTCCAGCGTTGCTGAATCGGCCCGCAGTGAAGCGAAAGATCGAATCCACCGGCATCCGTTATCTCGTCTGGGTGGACGGTCAGACCAACACCGGTGATTCCAGCGGCACCCTCACGTGCACCATCAGCCCCGGTGGCGGCGGTTGTTTCGGGTTCGTCACCTGGGAGCGCGACTCGGCATACGAGGCCAGTATCTGGGACATGAAAACCGGCAAGCAGGTTGGGATGATCAGCTCAGATGCGACGGGCACCTCCTACATGCCGGCGGTGATCTTGCCGATACCGCTCATTGCCCGGGTGCAAGCGTCCGCCTGCAGCGGCCTTGCGCGTCAGTTGGAGAGCTTTCTGCTGGACGCGACCTGAGACGGCACGCAACGTCAGGACGCTTATCTCACCACCATCACGTAGCCTTCCGAGCGTTTAGGCTCGAGGGCATACCACGGCTCGCAGGTGACATCGAAGTATTTCTCGCAGCGGTCTGCCAGCGCATGGAACGGCGATCGCCCGGGGTCCGCAAACACCACCTGCTTCACCCCCGCATCCATTGCGCGACGCGTCAGGTTGAACAGCGGTTTGGTCATGCTGTCCCAGAAGCAGATGTCGGAGCCAATGAGCGTATGCTGGCCCGCCAGATCGCGCTTCGTGATGTCCTGGAAGCGCTTGCGCACAGACTTGACCTCAACCTCGTTCAAGGCCGCGAGCACGTCGAGAAACGGAAACACATCCTCGTCCATGTCTACGCCCGTGACGCGTGCCTGGAACTCCCGGGCGCAGAAGATGCCAGCCGGCCCCCAGCCACAGCCCACCTCCATGACTCTGGCGCGTCTGGGCAGTGGTTTCAGCCCAAAATAGTCCATCAGCAGATAGCTCGATCGCCACGTCTTGTGCCCGTGCACCGAGGGGCTGTAGTAATTCTTCAAGCGCCGCACGAAACGGTGGTTCGAAGTCAGCAGATAGAGGCCGTAGGCCTCGAACATGTGAGGGTCGTCTAACTCTTCAAGGCGCGGCATTACCCAGTCCTGTCCCGAAATATCTCAGCATCCGGGTAGTGGCGGTACGCCGCTACCACAATGTCGCCAGCGGATATTCTCAACTAATTCAGGGAACAGGACACTATCAGCCTGTTGCAGATAGCTTCTGGCCATGGATGGCGGCCATAGATGGCTTGCAAATCAAACACGTGAGTGTTTGATTCTCCGCGCGTCTCCCGCGCGACTTTGTCGTAGGCTCAGAGCAGCCTCGCTACCCGCTCACAAACCGACGGAAACGTACTGAACCGCATCGGGCGACGCCTCGGGGTGCGCTAGATCCGCCACACTCACCTTGTTCAGCACCTCCAGCACGATGTGATTGACGGATAGCCAACTGCCGTTGAGGTCACAACTGGGGGCAATGCCACAGTCACACGGGTTCGAGCAGCACTCGGTGAGCGTGAGGGGCCCTTCCACCGCCGCGATGGCATCGGCCACCGAGATCTCCTGCGGCGGGCGGGCAATCTGATAACCCCCATGTGCACCACGGCGCGAGACGACGAGCGCGGATTGATTGAGCGTGCGCAGCAGCTTTCGCACGGTGGCCTTGGGCAGAAAGGTGTGGGTCGCGATGGTATCCATGGTGAATTGCTCTTCGGGACGCTTGCCCAGAAAGTGCAAGATCACGACGGCGTAGTCGGCCAGCTTACCTACGCGCAACATGGGTTGCTCCTCGAGGTCGGTGGGCAAATCTATACCATATTGGTATTGATATAGATACTTGACTAATTTACTCTGGTTTTCTGGGATTCAAGGTGCCAACCATGTCCGAAGTCGATCGTTTTCTCGGCAAGGAATACGAAGCCGGGTTCGTCACTGCCGTCGAGGCGGAGACCCTGCCCCCGGGGTTGAGCGAAGAGGTCGTGCGCTTCATCTCGGCACGCAAGGCTGACCCGGAGTGGCTCACCGAGTGGCGACTGGAAGCCTATCGGCACTGGCTCGAGATGCCCGAGCCCCGCTGGGCGCACGTTCATCATCCCCCCATCGATTTTCAAGCCATATCCTACTTTTCCGCGCCGAAGAGTCTCGAGGACCGCCCGAAGAGCCTGGACGAGGTCGATCCAGAGCTGCTGCGTACCTACGAGAAGCTCGGCGTCCCCCTGCACGAGCGCGCGCGCCTCGCAGGGGTCGCGGTGGACGCCGTGTTCGACAGCGTATCGGTTGCCACCACGTTCAAAGATCAGCTCAAAGAAGTCGGGGTCCTGTTCTGCTCCATGTCGGAAGCGGTCGCGGAGTATCCCGATCTCGTGAGGAAGTACCTGGGCACGGTGGTACCGCAGCGTGACAACTACTATGCAGCGCTGAACTCGGCGGTATTCAGCGACGGCTCCTTCGTCTACGTGCCGGAAGGGGTTCGCTGCCCGATGGAGCTGTCGACCTACTTTCGCATCAACGCCGAGAACACCGGCCAGTTCGAGCGCACGCTGATCATTGCCGAACGCGGTAGCTACGTCAGCTATCTCGAGGGCTGCACCGCCCCCATGCGCGATGAGAACCAACTTCACGCCGCCGTGGTGGAGCTCATCGCCCTGGACGATGCTCAGATCAAGTACTCCACCGTGCAGAATTGGTATCCAGGGGACGAAAACGGCAAAGGCGGAATCTACAACTTCGTCACCAAGCGCGGCGTCTGCCGCGGTCGGCGCTCGAAGATTTCCTGGACCCAGGTCGAGACGGGCTCGGCAATTACCTGGAAATATCCCAGCGTCATTCTGCGTGGTGACGACAGCGTGGGAGAGTTCTACTCGGTGGCGCTGACCAACAACTTCCAGCAGGCCGACACCGGCACCAAGATGATTCACATGGGGAAGAACACGCGCAGCACCATCATATCCAAGGGCATCTCTGCCGGGCACGGTGAGAACAGCTATCGCGGCCTCGTGCGCATCGGCCCGGGAGCCCGCGGCGCTCGCAACTACACGCAATGTGACAGCCTCCTGTTGGGAAGCGAGAGCGCCGCCCATACATTCCCCTACATCGAGAGCCGCAACCCTTCGGCCATCGTAGAGCACGAGGCCAGCACCTCGAAGGTGAGCGAAGATCAGCTCTTCCTCTGCCGTCAACGGGGTCTCGACCCCGAGAAGGCCGTGTCGATGATCGTCAACGGATTCTGCAAACAAGTGTTTCGCGAGCTGCCGATGGAATTTGCCGTCGAGGCCGGCAAGCTTCTGGAGGTGAGTCTCGAGGGTGCCATTGGATGACGGCGCTGCTCGAAATCAGCGGTCTGCACGTTGCGGTGAACGGAACGAGCATTCTCAACGGCGTCGATCTGCGTGTCGATGCAGGCGAGGTCCACGCGATCATGGGGCCCAAGGGCTCGGGGAAGAGCACCCTGGCGGGGGTGATTGCGGGACGCGAGAGCTATGAGGTGCGCCGCGGGACCATCCGCTATGACGGTATCGATTTACTGTCGCTGGAACCCGAGGAACGCGCTCATCGCGGCGTCTTTCTCGCCTTTCAGTACCCGGTCGAGATTCCCGGGGTCACGAACATGGAGTTCCTGAAGGCGGCGGTGGACGCCACCCGCGAAGCCAATGGCGAGCAAGCCCTCAGCGCAGTGGAGTTCATGAAGCGCGCGCGCGCCACCGCACAGACCTTGGAGCTGTCCGCCGAGTTCTTGAAACGCGGCGTCAACGAAGGCTTCTCCGGCGGCGAGAAGAAGCGCAACGAGATCGTTCAGCTCATGATGCTCGAGCCGCGCCTGGCGGTGCTCGACGAGACCGACTCGGGACTCGACATCGACGCACTGCAGGTGGTAGCAAGGGCGGTGAACTCCTTGCGCGCCGACGATCGCGCGATGATTCTCGTGACCCACTATCAACGCCTGCTCGACCACATCGTCCCGGACGTCGTGCACGTGCTCTCCGGCGGCCGAATCGTGCGCTCCGGCGGAAGCGAGCTCGCGCTCGAGCTCGAGGAACGCGGCTATGGCTGGCTGGAGACCGCGTCGTGAGCGGGGACTTTCAGACCCGGGCGAGCGCGCTTGCACAGCAGGGGGCCGAGGCTGCCCCGACGCCATGGCTCGAAGAATTCAGGAGCCGCGGCGCCGCGCGCTTCGGGGCGCTACCCCTGCCCACCCTCAAAACCGAGGCCTGGAAATACACGAGCCTTCGGGGGCTGTTCGAGGCCGACGTGTTGCACCCGCCACCGACCCCGGCCCCATACGAAGGTGCGCTGCCAGATGTCGCAAATCGAATCGTCCTCGTCAACGGCAACTACGTTGCGCAATCCTCCCGGCTGAGTGAACTCGACGGGATCGAGTGCGTGTCGTTCGATCACGCCACGTCGAGCCAGCGGGACGTCGTCACGCAACATCTCGGGCGCATTGCCGATGACGCCAAGCATCCGTTTCTCGCGCTCAACGAAGGCATGACCGGCAACGGCGTGCTGGTGCGGGCGGGCGAGTCTGCATCGCCTCGTCAGCCCCTGCACCTGATTCACGTCGACACCGGCGCAGGCGTCAGCCGGTTCGCACGTGTGCTCATCGTGCTCTCGCCAATGAGCGAGCTCACACTGATCGAGCACTACCTCTCGTCAGAGGCCATCGACGCTCACACCGAGAGCTTCACCAACTCGGTCACAGAGGTGCGGGTGATGGACGGAGCAAAGCTCGTGCACTGCCGCATCCAGGTGAGTCGCGCGCCGAGCTATCACATCGCGGGGGTGTATGCCGATCTCGATCGTGCGGCAAGCTATGAGCTTCACCAGCTCACAGTCGCCAGCCGTATGACCCGCAACGACATTCGGGTTCGCATGCTCGCACCGGGCGGGAGCTGTGTCCTCAATGGCATCTACCTGTGCCGCGAGCGCCAACACGTGGACAACCACACCTGCATCGAGCACTGCGCCCCTCACTGCACCAGTCAGGAAGACTTTCACGGCATCGTCCTCGATCGCGCACGCGCGGTGTTCAACGGCAGAGTGCACATTCACCCAGGTGCTCAGCACAGTGAAGCGCGTCTCGACAATCGCAATCTACTGCTTTCCGCCGACGCGGAAGTGGACACCAAACCCGAGCTCGAGATCTACGCGGACGATGTGAAATGCGCGCACGGTGCTACGGTGGGCGACCTCGATGCCGATGCCATGTTCTATCTCACGTCGCGAGGCATTGACCCAACCACCGCGCGGAGTCTGCTCGTGCACGGTTTTGCGAGGGCCCGCATCGATCAGATACCGAATGCTTCGGTGCGCGAGCAGATCGAAGACCTGCTGTTTTCGATACTTAGGGGCGCCTCGTGAGCTCTCACCGCCAGTTCGACGTGGAGAGCGTGCGCCAGTGCTTTCCCCTGCTTGCCCAGCAGATCAACGGCCATCCACTGGTGTATCTGGACAATGCGGCGACGACGCAGAA
>JAPULC010000004.1 GCA_027295305.1 Gammaproteobacteria bacterium | reverse complement strand
TTCGCCGTCCGGGCGAATTTCTTCCCACGCTCCGGCGAAGTAAATTCGCCTTCATCTTGGTGGTCCACCACCGCGCTCCCAAAACCCTTGCTTTTGCTGCGTGCTCTTCTTTAAGAGAGTCCGCAAAGAGCGGGTTTTGCTAAGGCAGCCCGTCAGCTGCCACGGCATCCATGCCCCGGGTTGCTCGAACACCTTGGAACTTAAAAAAAACCCGAAACCTGGGGAAGGTTTCGGGTTAATGCCATTTAGGAGTCACACATAGCAGTGCCCTTTCGGGCACTTTAGCCGCCGTCAGACATCGGGGGGGGACGAAGACGACGACTAGCCCAATTAAAGAACAGATCGTCGATCTCGCCACTCGCAGTAAGATCAATCTCGAATAAGGCCAGCGCTGCTTATTCTGTGAGGTTATCGTCTTTTTCGTTGTTTTCTTCACTGCCGGAGGATTCCTCCTCCTGGGGCAGATATTCGCCTTTTTCCGTCGAATCGAGGATGCCCTTGCCACTCCAGGGAAGCAGGCGATAGCGCGTGTGCGGATCGAAATCCAGGAACGGATATTTGATGATCTCGAAGTAAGGCGAGTAGTCGAAGTCACTCGGCGTCACCAGTCGCGGGTTGCGCTGAAACAGCTGCACCCCTTCGTCCTCGGTACGTTTGATCAGGGGCAGGATAGGGAACTGAACCGAGCCGAATGCCTCGGCAATCATCGTCGAGCATACCGTGTGGGTGGTCTCCCCGGCGTGGTGCTGAAACAGGCTGGAGCGCCACCGTCGGGGCAGGATCGACCACGGGAGCATGAAGCGCAGGAGATCGAGGATGTGGCGCACGTCATAGCCCTGTCCCAGCCGATCGATTGCATAGGTGATCACCTCCTGGCCGTCGTGATAGTTGAGGCCATGGGGTCGGCAGATCCTGAGATGCTCGTCGCGGTATAGGGCCAGGGGCCTGGCGATGGTTCCTGAACCCATTTGGCTCTCGATGATCAGTTGCTCGTTCGGCTCGAAGTCACCGCTGGCTCGAAGCCTCTCCCTGAGCACCGGATCCTCTATGTCGTGCAGGCGCCCAAGGTAGATCACCGCGTGAGTCCACGGGCTCTGTGTGACGACACGGATGACGTCGGCCACCCGGCTGCGTCCCTCGATCAGAATCACGTCGCAGGGCCTGAGCTCGGTGCGGATGCGCTCGAAGTTGGACAGCGGGAATTCCCGCGAGGGGCCCGCATTCAGCAGCCAGCTCTCGATGGGCCTGGCCAGTGCGTTCGAGAATATTCCCATGATCCAACTCAAGCACTCGTCACTTTCTATTATCGCGCAGTCGCTGGTGAGGTGCCTTGATGGCATAATGCGCGACCAGAGATGCACTATAGTCTGCGCTCGAGGAGCAGCCTGTGAAGGCCAATCGAGCGTCACGGGCACACATTGATGATCGTCGATCGTTTCGGCCGCCGTTTTCGCAATCTCCGGGTCAGCCTGACCGCGGCGTGCAACTATGCCTGCACCTACTGCGTACCCGATGGTCGACGTCTGATGAAGGCGAAGGACGAGCTCACTGCGGATGAGCTCGTGCTTGCGGTTCGCTACCTGATGCAGGCGGCGGGGATCGAGAAGATACGCATCACCGGCGGCGAGCCCCTCATCAGCTCCAAGTTCGATACCTTCCTGCCGCATGTCATGGCATTGCCGTTGAAGGATGTGAGCTTCACCACCAACGGTCAGATGCTCGAGCGGAAGATCTCGATCATTCGCGACGCCGGAGTTCAGCGCATCAATGTCAGCCTCGACACGCTGGATGCCGAACGCTTCCGGCAAATCGCGCGCGGTGGCGATCTCGCGACCGTCCTGCGCGGCATCGATGCGGCGCTGGACTCGGGTATTCGCGTCAAGATCAACATGGTCCCCATCAAGACGGGCAACGCCGATCAGGTGCTCCCAATGCTCGAATACTGCCTCGAGCGAGGAATGGAGCTTCGCTTCATCGAGCTGATGCGCATGGGACACCTGGTCCACAGCGCAGCCTATGATCGGGACTTCCTGCCCATGCAGGAAATTCTCGATGCCATTGCGCTCGAGTATCAGTTCACGCGCACCGACGCCCCCTATGATTCCACATCGGTGCGCTACGAGATTCCGGGGCGTGGGTTCTTTGGCATCATCGCCAACGAAAGCGAGCCCTTCTGCGCTTCCTGCACGCGTCTGCGGCTTTCCTCCGATGGTTATCTCTACGGTTGCCTGTCCAACGCTAATCGTCACTACATCCGCGATCTGCTGTTGGAGCCTGCGCACGTGGTGTTGCCGCGTTTACAGGGGATCCTCATGACGGCCCTCACTGACAAGCAGGAGGCATTCCAGGGGGAAGTCACGGTGATGAAGCTGATCGGAGGCTGAGTCGAGCGCTGTGCGCTCGACTTTTAGCAGTTCGCTTCGCGAACTGCAGACCCTGGTTCTGGCGAGGCGATCCCTTGGCGCTCTAACTAAATCCCGTAGGAACGGCTTTAGCCGCGATTGGTAGATATCGCTACACCGCGGGAGTAGCGGCTACGCGCCCCGGGCTGAAGGCGCTCCTACGCCAGTTCGCTTCCGCGAGCTGCGGTGCGTTTTCCCGCCATGCGATGCCTCTATACTTCCAGCGGCAAGTCAGCGGGAATGATTCATGGCGCTCGAGATCACTGAGCTTCTAGGGGACGGCATCGGACCGGAGCTGGAAGTTGCCGTCGAGGCGGTTGCCGACGTCCTGCCGTTGGAGATCCGATTCCGCAAGGTGGATTGGTCGCTGGAAACCCGGGAGCGCCTCGAGATGAAGGCCATCGAGGCGGCACAGCAAGCGCTGGAGCAGACGCGCATAGCGCTGAAGTATCCCACCGTGACCGGGACCGTGAGCCCCAATGCGCTTCTGCGGCGACGCATGCGATTCAGTGTCATTTACCGCCCTGCGATCTCCATCCCCGGCGTCTCCTCGAACTTCAAGGCGGAGGTGAACCTGCACATCGTCCGGGTCGCCACCGGTGGCACTTACGAAGATCCGGGACAGCTCGTGGGCGACCATGCAGCCGTATCATTGCGTCTCGTGGAACGCGAGCCATGTGAGCACGCGGCGCACTTCGCGTTCGAGCTCGCGCGCCGAAATGGATGGACGTTGACGAGCTCGTCGAAGCACACCATTCAGCGCGTGACCGATGGGCTGTTCGAGAGCGTCGTCGACCAGGTCCACGACCGGTTCCCCTTTGTACAGCATCGCAGAGTGCTATTCGATGCGTTGCTCGCAGAAATCATTCTCAACCCGCAGGACTATCAGGTGATTCTGGTGTTGAACGAGTACGGGGACTTTCTCTCCGATATGGCATCGGGTCTGGTGGGAAGCATCGGCACCGGTGCCAGTGGAAACTACGCCTTCAATCCGGATCACTCCGTGCGCCTCGCGATGTTCGACCCCGCTGGCGGTACGGCACCGGATATTGCGGGACAGAACATCTGCAACCCCTCTGCAATATTGTTGGCTTTCGGTATGCTGTTGGATCACATCGGACGCTATGATCTCGGCCACGCGCTTCGTATTTCCATACTGGAAGCGCTCGAGAACGGCCGCTCGACGGTGGATCTGGGCGGCGACTTGAACACACAGGAGTTCGTCCAGGAAGTCATCATGCGATTGCCCGAGCATCTTCCGCGCAAGGGAGCCACGGCTTGACCGAGCCGAGTGAGCGCGCGGAAAGCCTCTTCCAGCAATTGCTGAAGGAGCAAACGAATAAGCGTTTGGCCCCTGTGCATCTTTGGAATCCGGAACACCAGGGCGAGATCGACATGCGCATCGCGCGCGATGGCACCTGGTACTACCTCGGCACGCCTATTCGGCGCAAGGCCATGGTACGTCTGTTCTCCACGGTCTTGAGACGCGAAGGCGACGAATACTTTCTAGTGACGCCGGGAGAGAAGTTACGCATTCAGGTGGATGATGCCCCGTTCGTGGCGGTATTGCTGGAGGTAGAAGGCGAGGGTAGGGCGCAGAACCTCCTCGTCACTACCAACTCAGACGATCACGTCTTCATCGATGGCGAGCATCCGTTGCGCGTAGAGTCGAGAGATGGGGAGCCAGCGCCGTACGTCTATGTAAGAGATAAGATGGAAGCGCTCGTTTCGCGCAACGTGTTCTATCAGCTGGTGGCGCTCGGCGAGCAACGCTCTGGAAACGGGGACACGGAACTTGGCGTGTGGAGCGCGGGGGAATTCTTCAGCCTCGGAAAGATCTAGGCCTACATGTTGGGATAGTTGGGGCC
>JAPULC010000399.1 GCA_027295305.1 Gammaproteobacteria bacterium | reverse complement strand
ATCCGACAGCAGCGAACCCACCGCAGGTGCGGCTACGTAGGTGGAAACGTCGAGCACACGTATGCCGTCCAACACGCGTTGCAGCGCCCGCGGCTGGTTAGGAGCCTGCGGCTGGTCAAGCGCCCGTGGCTGGTTAGGAGCCCGCGGCTGGTCAAGCGCCCGCGGCTGGTTAGGAGCCCGTGGCCGATCGAGCGCCGCCAGCACGTCCTCGGTATCCGCCCCGGGATCGGGAACTCCCCGCCTTGGCGCGACGGATACACCCCGCATCTGCAAGGGCGTGGCAACGGTGACCCTGTGTACTCCTGGCACAGCCACGACCACACCCGCAGCCTGGAGCTGCGGATCTGCCACGGCATCGAGAGGCACGGGCACGGGTGTCCAATTCAGCTCAGCGCCCCGAAGGCGTGCACCCCACATGTCGCGATCGGCGCTCGCGAATGTCGTATCGAGATGCCTCACCATCTCCGCGCTGTGCTCGCGCCGGCTCTCCGGCGTCGCAAAGCGTTCATCGATCATCCATTCGGGGGTATCCAACATCTGTTGAAAGCGTTCCCAGGCAGGCTGTCCCGCAGCACTCGCGACGCCGATCATCAGCCACTTCCCGTCGCGACAACGATAAGAATTGCCCAAGGCATTCAACGGCCGGCGCCGATCCCTGATTAGTGGCTGCTCCCCCGTTCCAAGCGCCACAGTAAAGTCGTTGGCAATGGAATAGATCCCCGCGGCAAGCAGCGACGTCTCCACTCGTTGACCCTTGCCGGTCTGGTCGCGGCGCAGAAGCGCGGCGAGCACGCCTGTCGTGAGGGCAAACGCCGTTGAACGCGCGCCCTGGCCATGGCCAAACGTGAAAGGTCGGCCTGCCCCCATCAGCGCGGTGGTCCCTGCGCGTGCGAAGAAAGCGGCCTCGTCACTCGACGTGCGATCGCCGTCCGGTCCCGCACGGCCAAACGCAGTCACCGACGCCTGGATCAATGGTGATCGGACATCGAGTTCGAGGGAAGCAAGCCTTTCAGTGGAAAGATCGGTGAGCAAAACGTCGCTCACCGACAACAGCCTCTTCAGCGTTGGAAGATTGGAGTCAAGATCCATCGTGACCGAGCGCTTACCACGGTTATGCAGCGCAAACGGCAGACAATGGTCCCTGACTTCAGGGCCGGCGCGTCCCCGGTCCAGACGCTCGCGATGGCCTCCCGGCGGCTCGATCTTGATCACCTCCGCCCCCAGGTCGCCAAGGATTGCGCCAGCCGCGGGCACCACGAGGCCCTCCGATAGCTCCACCACTCTGATGCCCGCCAAGGGCTCGTCCATGGACCATCCCCACCCATCTGCTCGCCCCAATTGTATGCAGAGAGGAAACGCAGTTGAATTGCTCATGCGAGACTGAGGGAGGGAGCGATGAATTTCGAGGTCGAGTACACCAGCGCTCAGGGGTCATTCCGACGCGACGTGCAGGCATTTCTCGCCGAGCACGTGCCGGGGGATCTGGAATTTCCCGTCGACACGATCGATCTGTCAGAGGATCAGTTCAAGAAACGCCGTGCGATCGGACGTGCGCTCGGGGAGCGCGGTTGGCTCTATCCCACCATGCCGAAGGAATACGGCGGCGCCGCGCTATCGGTGGACGAGGCCATCGTGCTTTCGGAGGAGCTGAGCGCCATTGGGCTGTCCAACCCCCCCTACTACGACGCCGGGGGGAGGCACGCGGCGCCCTCGATTCTCGTTTGGGGCAACGACGAGCAGAAACAACGTTTCCTTCCGATGATCTGTCGCGGCGAGATCCGCAGCTGGCAGCTTCTCACCGAGCCGGGGGCAGGCTCCGACCTCGCGGCGGTCAAGACCACGGCAATTCAAGACGGCGATCACTACGTCGTGAACGGACAGAAGGTATTCGTGGGGAGCAATCACGGTGCGGATTACTCCTGGACGATTGCGGTCACCAATCCCGACGCGGAACGGCACCACAATCTCTCCTGGTTCATGATCCCGATGGACCTCCCCGGCATCGAGGTGGTGCCCATGAATCTTCTCACCGCGGGTGGTGGAGAGGGGGGCGGCGGTTGCGGCGTGAAGAACACCGTATTCTTCGACGACGTGCGCGTCCCGGCGGACCATCTCGTGGGAGGTGAGAACAACGGTTGGCAGGTGGCGTCCACCCACCTCGAGGTGGAGCACGGCGGCACCGGCCGGGTCTCCGGCGGGAGCCTCGTCGAGCGCTTCATCGACCACTGCAAACACCACCCGCGCGGCGGCCAGCCGCTCTCGAAAGATCCCGACGTGCGCGAGAGTCTCGTGGACATCTTCATCGAGAGTGAAATCACACGGCTTTTCGGACTTCGCAACTACTGGCTCGCTCATGCCGATCAGCCGCGCTCGTACGAAGGCTCGCAATTCAGCCTGCGACGTAAGCTCTCGGGCCTCGAGATTGCGGAGAAGATGCTCGACATCATCGGTCCCGCCGCGCTCACCCACGATCCCGAGTGGTCGGCCCTTGCCGGCTCCCTCGAGTATTACCAACGCGACGCCATCACGGCGCTTCACCCTGGAGCGACCACCGACATTCAGCGCGTGATCATATCTCGTCGCATCGGCATCGGGCGTCCGGAACGCGAGAAGGCCGGCGCGCTGCGCTGAAGGAGTCGATCGTGGATCTTTCGCTCAACGAGACGCAGCAGCTCATCCGTGACGCCGCCACCGAGGTCGTGCGCAAGGACTTCGCGCGCGATGCTCTGCTCCAGCTCGACGATAGCGAGCGCGGCATCACACCAGAGCTCTGGCAACGCACGGCGGAGCTCGGCTGGATGGGAATGCTGATCCCCGAAGACTACGCGGGGTACGGGAATTCTCACACCGACGTCGCAGTGCTGTTCGAGGCGCTGGGCCGTGGACCGGTTCCCGGGCCTTATTTCTCTTCCGGCGTGCTCGGTGCGCTGCTGCTGCTCGAAGGTGCAACGCAAGCGCAAAAGCGTGAGTGGTTGCCGCGCGTTGCCACCGGTGAGGAGATACTCGCCCCGGCGATCACGGAAGCCGATTTCGGTTGGAAGCCGAACAACATCAGCGCACGTGCACGCAAGACCTCCGATGGATGGATTCTCGACGGCATCAAGTTGTTCGTGCCCGATGCGTTGATTGCGACGCACCTCATCGCCGTTGTCAGAGACGATGACGATGAAATCTCTCTGATGCGTGTCCCCACAGACTCGACCGGCATCTCGATACGTCCTCTCGAGGGCTTCATCGCAAGCTCTGCAGAGGTCAGGTTCGAACAGGTGAAGGTCGGTGACGATGCGCTCATCGGTGGGGAACCCGGCGTCGGCTGGGGCACATTGGAGCGCGCGATGCAGCGCGCGATCCCCATCATCTGCGCGTACAAAGTGGGTGGATGCGCGGCGGTGTTCGACTTGTCCGTTGAATACTCGCGGGAGCGCGAGCAGTTCGGCCAGCCGATCGGACGCTTTCAGCGCGTTCAGGACCACATCATTCACATCGTCAACTATCTCGACGCGGCGCGTTGGACCACTTACGAGGCTTTGTGGAAGCTCGACGAAGGCCGCGACGTGGGCGCTAGCATCCACCTCGCAAAGGCAGTGGCATCCGAATCGTATCTGCGTGCGTGCGACTACGCGCACGAGGTCCACGCAGGTATGGGTGTCATGCGTGAGTATGGGCTCACGCTGCACACCAAGATGTCGCGCAGCTTATATCACCTGTTGGGAAACCCGAAACATCATCGCCGCGGCATCGCCGCAGCGCTGGAGCTCTGAACAAAGAGCGTGCAGGCAACTGCCAACGCCAGTTTTTTGGAACCCGCGTGGCTCACGCGTTGGAGCGCGATCCCTGCCCGTACCGCCCATACCAGGGGCGGGACGCGTTATCATGTGATCGGATCTATGAACAGTCAGTCGACGCCGACTGAGACCGGGGGACCGAAGGAGCAGGCATCATGAGTTACGCGGCTCAACTCGAATCTACCGCGGGGGCCCTGGTTGCTCCCGGCAAGGGGATACTCGCAGCCGACGAGAGCACACCCACCATTGCCAAACGCCTTGCAGGCATTGGCGTCGAATCTACCGCGGAGTCACGCGGGACCTACCGCGAGATGCTCTTCACCACCGCGGACCTGCACGATCACGTCAGCGGCACCATTCTCTACGACGAAACGATTCGCGCGGCCGCAAGCGACGGTGTGGCCTGGCCCAAGCGCCTCGACGCCCTGGGCATCATGCCGGGAATCAAGGTCGACACGGGGGCGAAGCCGCTGGCCGGTGCCCCCGGCGAGACGGTCACCGAGGGCCTCGACGGGCTTCGCCAACGCCTGGAGGAGTACCGCGACCTCGGCGCGCGCTTTGCGAAGTGGCGCGCGGTCATCACGATCGGCGAGGGCATCCCGAGCGATTACTGTCTGAACACGAACGCTCACGCGCTTGCGCGCTACGCAGCATTGTGTGTCGAGCAAGGTCTGGTACCCATCGTCGAGCCCGAAGTCATGATGGACGGCGCGCACACCATCGAGACATGCTTCGATGTCACCGCCCGCGCACTCCAACGGGTTTTCGCGGCGCTGTTTGCCCAACGCGTTCCGCTCGAGCAGATCCTGCTGAAGCCGAACATGGTGCTGTCGGGCAGCGGGTGCCCTCGGCAGGCGGGTGTGGACGAGGTCGCTGAACAGACGCTTCGCTGCTTCCTCGAGCACGTGCCGGCAGCACTGCAAGGCATCGTTTTTCTGTCCGGCGGTCAAAGCGATGAGCTCGCCACCGCGCACCTGAACGCAATGAACAAGATCGGGGGCGTGCCGTGGCAGCTCAGTTTCTCGTACGGACGTGCGTTGCAGGCTCCGGCGCTGAAGGCGTGGGCCGGCAAGGCAGGAAACTACGATGCCGCTCAGATGGCGCTACAGCATCGCGCCAGTTTGAACGGTGCGGCGCGCAGCGGAAGCTACACCGAGGAGATGGAAACCGAAGCGCTCGCGTAGGCGATCACTCGAGCCAGACACAAGTTTGGCAACCGTCGCCGGCAAGTGTCTCCTCAGCGGCCGCTTCATCGGCAGCGTTCTGATATTGCGGAAAGTCCAAGCGTTGCCCGCGGTCGTCGCCGTGGCCATCCCCCGTGGATCGAGGACGCATCACGCGATCTTTCCAATCGTCGTCGTCCGCCCAGGTATAGGGCAGCGTCTCGATGGTGCCCGGCTCTTCGATGCGTTCGAACAGCCGCAGCGCATCGACCATGATGGCGCGCTGCTCGGCGCGATCTTCGGCTCTGCCCGCCGTGTGACCCAGCGGATAGTCGAGATATACGGCCCGAGGCGGATTCACGGAGCGCGTGATGGAATACGCGCTCGACAGGCACAGCGTCGGGATGCCTGCGGCTTCGAGGTGACGCGCGATCAGTCCGACGGACTGATGGCAAACGGGTCAGACCGGGACCAACAGCGCGAGGTCGACCTGGTCTTCGCTCAATCGTTCGGTCAGCGCCGGGGCCAGGAGCTCGCGAACCTTTCGGCTCGAGTAGATGCCTCCCATGAAGGTGTAAGCCCGTGCTGAAAGCTCACCCACTATCCCTTCGGTCACGAGCCCACGCAGGGTCTCCAGAGGAAAGACGACGTTTGGATCCGCTCGAGCATCGGTCAGGTCGTATGCAAAGTGGGTGGCCCGAAGCGCGTCGTTCGGTGTGTCCGCATCGATGATGCGAAGGCTCGTGTCGTCTTTGTAATGAAACGCCACCTGCCCGTGGACGTAGATCCCGCCAGAGGCGATCAATCCGATACGGCTTGCACTGAGCGGCTTCTCGAGGGGCGACCACGGGGGCGGATCATCATTGTCGACCCACCGATAGGCGGGATAGCCCAGCGCGCTGTATTGGTCCTGCGTGCGCTCGATGTAGTCGACAGGCGGCTGTCGTTTCCCCATCAGCAGATTCCGATAGTGGCGTATCGCCGCCATTTTAGTTCTTTGCTGCATACATACGTAGCAGCGACGCTACCGTCGACGTCCAGAGCCAACGCGCCGCCTCAGCGATGTACGCCGATTCGATCGATATTGAATATTTCTGATATGGATATATGCGCCAAAGACAAAAAGGTGTCAACACACCGTAGACTGACGTGTGCGTGCTCTGTCCCGGGGGGGAGGTTCATGAAAGTCGGTACGTGGGTCGGTGTGGAACCCGCCGTAGCATCCGGTTGGTGGAGAAACGTCCCCGCGGCGGCGCGGCGCGCGGATGAGCTGGGCTACGATTTCGTCTCCTGCGACGAGTCGCAACACGACTCCATGCTGACCATGACTCTCGCTGCCGCCAACAGCGAGCGGGTCGAGCTCCAGACGGCGGTGACGGTCGCCTTCCCCCGCAGCCCGATGATCCTGGCGATGCAGGCCTGGGACCTCCAGCAGCTGAGCAAGGGACGCTTCATCCTCGGCCTCGGCTGCTCGGTCAAGGATGACAACGAACGGCGGTTCGGCCTCGCCTGGTCGCCGCCGGCGCCTCGCATGAAGGAGTACATCCAGTGTCTCCATGCCATCTGGGACACCTTCCAGAACAGCACCGAGCCCAACTTCAGCGGCAAGCATTACCGGTTTGAGCTCATGCCGGACGGCTTCAATCCCGGGCCTAGCGATTTTCCCCGGCCGAAGGTGTTTCTCGCCGCCATCGGTGATGCCATGGGCCGGGTGGCGGGCGAGGTCGCCGACGGCGTCATATTCGGTGGATTCATGACCGAGAAGTACCTGCGGGAGGTCTATCTAGAGAACGTCAAAGTCGGCCTCGAGCGGGCCGGACGCACCTGGAACGACATCGAGATTCCAGGTGGACCGGTGAGCGTCTTCGACGACAGCGAGTCGGAGACACAGGACGCAGCTCTTGGGCACGCTGCGCGACTGATCACCAACGCCTTCTCGATTAGTCCTTACTTCGTCACGGTCCGTGACAAGATCTTCGAGCTGCACGGCTGGCATGAATTAGCCGAGCGCCTCCACGCTCTCGCGGCCGAGGGCGAACACGAGGAGATGCAGCGGATTCTTCCGGAGGAGGTCATCCGGGCTTTCATCCCCCTCACCGTCACCCCGGACCGGCTTTCGGAGACGCTGAGCAAGCACCGAGAGTTTGCCCGGCGCATCCATTTCAGCATGCCGACGGGCACACCCGCCGAGCGCGAACGTTTCCAACACATACTGAATGAGATACAGGGGATCGAGACGTCGGGGGTCCCCGCCGGGCTTGGGCTGTGAGCATGCATGCGGGCATGGCCAGAGAAGACGTGCTCGTCAATCCTCTCGATAGATCCACGCGCCGAGTGGCACGGCAAGGCACGCAGCTGGCAGGTGCACGAGGTCAGGGTGGATCATCAGCTGGCCCATCCATGCGTCGAATCGGTTACGCTTTGGCTCCGATGAGAGTGGGAATTCGAGTCCATGAGCACTTCCGATCCGATCCGCGCACACGTCATCACCGGTGGCTTCCCAGTGGGCTCGCCCGCCGGCCACGACATGGACTACGCGCGCCTGCGATTGCTGGAGCTGCTGGGCTCTCACGATGAGATCCGCACAACGGTGGCCGGAGACTTCACCGACATCGACAAGTGGCTGCCCGGTTGCCAATTTCTGGTGACCTATACGGCGGGCCCCTTCGCCAACGACGAGCAAAACGAGATCCTTCGCGACTGGATCGAAGCCGGTGGGCGTTGGTTTGGACTGCACGGCACCAGCGGCGGGCGCGCCGTGCGTGTGGACGGCGAGCGACGCGGCCGCAAGATGTTGAAGACAAGCCACCACGCAACCCTTGGGAGCTTCTTCCTCAATCATCCGCCGGTACGCAAATTCCGTGTTGACGTGGCGAACACCGACCATCCATTGACGCGTGGGCTGCCCGAGTCCTTCGAGGTCATGGACGAGCTCTACCTGATCGAGCTTCAGGACCCCGAGGCCTGCACTTTGTTGCTGACCACCCAGCTCGAGAAAGATCCCTCGCCGCCCGGGTTCGGCTTCATCTACGACGAGGACACCTCGCTCTTACCCGATGGCAAGACCCGCGCGCTTGGCTACGTCAAGGAATTGGGCCAGGGCCAGGTTGCCTACGTTGCGCTGGGGCACTGTCACTCCCGGGCGAGCAACTCGCAGCCGTTCGTGGATGAGAGCGTCACGGCATCGGGGGAAACACCCATGTCATTTCGCGGCTCCTGGGAGACAGAGGCATTTCAGAAGCTTCTGGAGAACGCCGTCGAGTGGGGCTGCGCGAACGCGCAATGACGTTCCGGGTTTTCACCTCGACGTCTTGAGTCACAACGAATCGCGGGGGACTCTATGTCCAGTCAGACCGATGGCCCGGCGTCGCTTCTTTTTACGCCCATTCCGGTCACAACCCCGAACGCGTTCAGGCGCCGTGCCAAGCACGGTATCTCGAAGGCGATGACAGACGCCGTCGCCGCGGCACCCACTGGTCAGTGCGTTGGATGGGGCATTCCATTCACGATCAAGAACCCGTTGGTTGCGCGCGATGTGCCGGCATCCGTCAAGGTGAGCGGGCTGAAAGCTCAGTGGCTCGTGTTTCTCCACACCACCGACATCGAGCCCCTGGAGCGCAACGACGACGGCTTCATCAGCCCCACGCCGGGTCACGGTCGACTGGGCGAGCACGTCGCGGACTATGTGATCGTCTACGCCGATGGAACCAAGGCACGACAGCAGATCCGGCGGCGTCATCAGATCGGGATGTTCCGCCGCGGCTGGGGCGAGAACTGCTTCGAGGCGGTG
>JAPULC010000398.1 GCA_027295305.1 Gammaproteobacteria bacterium | reverse complement strand
CAACCATGATCGAAGGGCACCGCGAAGGTGTGGTTGTCGGTATAGGCGCGGCCGCCGATTCTGTCTTTGGACTCGAGAATCTGCACGTTGAGGCCGTTGTCCTGCAGAGCCCGAGCTGCCGACAGCCCGGTGACACCAGCGCCTACGATCACTACGTCGAAATCTGTCACGCGTCTAGGCTACAAGAGCCGTCTTCGGTGAACCATCCGGGGATTGCGGCGCGTCGGGAGGGGGTAGGACGTATAAGCCGGATGATCGCGACTACGCCCAGTAACGGGAGGTGCTAGACGGGACCGGACTGGCCCGCCGCTGCGGGATCCACGCTGCGGTTTCGCGCTCGCGTGCGGCGACTGCTCGAGCGTGGCACCCTCGCTCGCTGCGTGCTTGCTGGCGTCAGCCAACCCAAACGGAGGGGGACGAATGGAGCGCAGACGGTCACTCGCCTGTCCCACGGCAGTCATGGCGTCATTGGCGACGTGTATGCTGGCCGGGATCGCATCGCTCGCCCAGTCGGCTTCGGCGGGCGACGAGGTAGCGAGCCTCGACGATCTGATCGCGTCGTTCGGCTGGGATCTCGCGACGGCCGAGATCAAGAGTCAGAAGCTCGGCAAAGGGCTTTATGTGCTCTTCGGGATCGGTGGCAATATCGGCGTCTCGATCGGCCCGAGCGGCACGCTCATCGTCGACGATCAGTTTCCGGAGCTGATGCCCAAGATCGAAGCGGCGATCCGCAAGCTCGGTGGGCGCAGTGTCGACTTCGCCATCAACACCCACTGGCACTTCGATCACGCCGAGGGAAACTTGGCGCTCGGCCCGGCCGGAACGTGGATCGTGAGCCAGGCCAACTCGCGAGATAGAATGGCCAGCGGGAGCCTCATCAATCTGACGATGACGAAGTACCGCCAGCAGGCCTATCCCCCGGACGCGCTTCCTGTCATCAGCTTCGACGACCACATGTCCTTCCACTTCAACGGCGAGCGGATCGACCTGATCCACCCGGGGCCTGCCCACACCACGGGTGACACCGCCGTACTCTTCCGCGGCCACAATGCGGTGCACATGGGGGATGTCTTCAACAACACCGGCTATCCCTTCATCGACGCAGACAGCGGCGGAGAGATCGACGGCATGATTGCGTTCTGCGAAAGCGTTCTCGCCGAACTCAAACCCGGCGCCATCGTGATCCCCGGACACGGCGCTGTGACCGATTACGCGGCCCTGCAGCGCTACATCGGAATGCTCAAGACGGTACGGGATCGCGTGTCGCGAATGATCGAGCGCGGCATGAGTCTGGCAGAAGTCGAGGCCGCAAGGCCCACCGCGGATTGGGACGCGACCTTCGGAGACGTGGCCAACTCTCTGGGTTTCGTGGATCGTGTGTACACCAGCCTGAAGAAGAAGTAGTAGTGAATGGCACGCCGGGAGGTCCCACGCATTAAACCCGCTTGAATATCGCACCTGCACATTCACCCTGTTGCCGCAGCATCGCGTCCGCCATCAGGTTGAGCTCCGCTGTCTGCGTGACGGGGCATCGCAATCCACGATGACGCGTAGAGCGCACTCGCGATAAACTGCAGAGACTGAATCCCCAGAGCGAGGCTGACGTTCTCCAACAGCCCACCGCAGATTCCACCGATGATATTGGCGCCAAGAGCCCCTGCTGTGTAGACGGTTCTGGTGAATGATCGGATGAACACCAGTCCGGCGCAGAAGATCGGGATAGACAACCACAGCGGCACGATCACCAGCCGTACTCCGCGGCTCAGCCCCTGAAAACTGTCGGGCCCGACAAAAACCCCGGCCACCAGAATCGACAGTAAGACAATGTACAAGACGTGCGGGTTGAGGCTGCGGACCCGGGACGCCACCAGGTTGGCGAGCAAAATCATAATCAGCACCCCGCCAATGGCGAGATTATTGGCCTGCCAGGTACTGCCGAACATCAGAGAGAACGCAACCAGATTGCGAACCTCGATCAAAAGGAATGCGCCGCCGAGAAGAAAGAAATGGAACGAGAGTCCGCCGATGCGTTGCTTTCGATTAACGAGTATCACCCACGCCCCTGACACGGTCGCAATCAACGCCATCATGATCCAATACTCGAGTGGAATCGCGCGATGCTTGAGGTATAGGAAGGGCCAGTCGTCCGTGGCGACTGGCTCCGTAATTGCCTCACTCGGATCGAACAGTTTGAGTGCGGCTTGATGGAGAAACTTGAAATCATCACCCTCGAAGAACGAATGATTTCGCGCCGCTGGCCCGCTCAGAAACAAAACCCCAGCATCGTAACCGGTAAACATGACCTTCGGTGGTGAGCCGAACGATTCACTCAACATTCGGTAAACACGACGTAGTGTCCATGGCGACTGGAAATAGCCGGCGGAAAACGATAACGCCAGAAGACCGTGATTGGGATCGAGCATGTCTCTGGCCTGTGCAAAACTCTCCTGGGTGTACACGAAGTTGTCCAGGCGCAGCGACGTCATGCCAGAGACCTGGGTGTGCGAATCCAACAGGCCGAACACAATCATGTCGAAGGGGGTGTCCGGGGGATTGGACAGGTAGGTACGGGCGTCGCTTACAACCGCCTCGACC
>JAPULC010000397.1 GCA_027295305.1 Gammaproteobacteria bacterium | reverse complement strand
CCCAATAGTTCCAAGCCCTGCTCGAGCACCGCTGCGGTCTGCGCCGACAGCATCAGGCGCTCGCTTCGCAGCGGCTCTTCAGACCGAAGGATCGGGCACTGCTCGTAGAACGTCATGAATTTCCCGGCGAGCTCGTAGAGGTAGCTGCACAGGTGATGCGGATAGCCATCCTGCGCGAGCTGCTCCAGCACCTCCTGGAGTCGCAGAAGCTCGACCCCGAGCGCGCGCTCGGCCTCGTGCGCGAGGGAAGCGGTCGCGTGGACCTCCCCTCGATCGAGTCCGGCGCGACGAAACACGCTGAGGATCCGGGTGAGGGCGTACTGGAGATAGGGTGCGGTATTGCCTTCGAGGGAGAGCATCTGGTTCCAATCGAAGACGTAGTCCGAGGTGCGGTTCTTCGATAGGTCGGCGTACTTCACTGCGCCGATTCCCACCGCCCTTGCGATCGCACGGCGCTCCGCTTCCTCGATCTCCGGGCTCTTCTCCGTGACGAGGCGATAGGCGCGTTGCTCGGCTTCGTCGAGCACGTCCACGAGCTTCGCGGCTTCTCCGCTGCGAGTCTTGTAAGGTCGTCCGTCCTTGCCGAGGATCGTCCCGAAGGGCAGATGCTGCAGATCACATTGCTCGCTGACGAACCCCGCTGCGCGCGCGACGGCGAACACTTGTCTGAGATGTAAGGTCTGACGAGAGTCCACCACGTACAGCACGCGATCGGCTTTGAGCGTATGGCAGCGATAGCGCACCGCTGCCAGATCCGTCGTGGGATAGAGATAACCGCCGTCCGACTTGCGTACGATCACGGGCAAGGGTCTGCCGTCCTTGCCCTTGAATTCATCCAGAAACACGCAGAGCGCGCCCTCGGACTCGGTGATCAGCCCGTGCTCATCCAGATCCTTGATCACTCGCGGCAGGTCATCGTTGTAGGCGCTCTCGCCTCGGATGTCGGCGTGGGTGAGCGACACACCCAGTCGTGCATAGACCTCCTCGTAGTGCTCGATGGACGTGTCGATGAACTGCCGCCACAACGCGAGGATCGACTCGTCCCCCGACTGCAGGCGAACCACGGCAGCTCTAGCTTCATCGGCAAAGTCGGGCTCGGTGAGGAACTTCGCATTGGCGTCGCGGTAGAACGCTTCCAGATCCGCGAGACTTTCCGCCTGATCGTTCACCCCCTTCATGTGCGCGATCAGCATGCCGAACTGTGTGCCCCAGTCCCCTACGTGGTTCTGGCGGATCACGGTGTGACCGAGGTGCTCCAGCACCCGCGCAATCGTGTCGCCGATAGCGGTGCTGCGCAGATGCCCGATGTGCATCTCCTTCGATAGATTGGGATGGGAGTAATCGACCACCACAGTTTGCGGTTGAGTGGGTCGGCTCGGGTCGACGAGTGAGCCCGCGAGGCAGCCAGCGACGAAATCCTGGCCCAGGCGGATGTTGATGAAGCCGGGTCCGGCGACTTCGAGATGTGCCCCCACATCGTCCAGCCGGGCTGCTGCGATCACCTTCTCTGCGAGCGCGCGCGCAGGCGTGCCCCCTCGCTTCGCAGCACCCATCACGCCGTTGGCCTGGTAGTCGCCGAACTCCGGTCGCTGGGCGCGACTGACCACCGCCGGCGTGCCCTCGGGCAGCCCCACCTGCATCATCGCCTCACGCAGACGTATTTCCAGAAGCTGACGGATGTTCTGCATGGGATGGGATTTAGTCGATGGGCAGCACGTCGTCGGCCTGGGGGCCCTTCGATCTTTCGACGACGCTGAATTCCACGCGTTGGCCGTCGTGCAGGCTCGGTCGGCCGCGACCACGTATGGACCGATAGTGCACGAAGATCTCGTCGCCGTCCTCGCGAATGATGAATCCGAATCCCTTCGTGCGGTTGAACCATTTTACCGTTCCGGTCTCGCGCCCATCGTCCGATGGCGCCGCATGGTCCGATGGCGCCGCATGGTCCGCTGGCGCGGCATGGTCCGGTGTCGCGGCGCGGGTCGATGGTGTCGACCTGAACGGCAGGGCCGTGATCAGAGCCCCTGCCAGCACCGCAACGAAGAAAGCACTGAATACCCCGACGCGATCGAGGTCGGCGAACGGCTCGAGCACGTAGGCGGCCAACGCGGCGAAGAAGAGCGCAACGACGAGGGCTGCGATCAGCTGGCGGTAAATCATTGTTGTCGAACGCTCACGGGACAGGGCGCCACCTGGCACCCGACGCGGAATCATAACCGACTCTGCGCGAGTGGGGCACGCCGAGACGATTGGCCGCGCATTGACCCGTCGTCAAACCGTTGTGATGTCGATCCGGGTGCGCAGTGAGTTCACGATGAAGCACTCCTCGCGAGGCGCGCGATGAAGCCAGTCGATCTCCTCGGGCGCCGGGGATCTAGCCGGCCTGCTCGAGAATTGCATGGTATTGAGATACCGATGCGGCCAGTCCCATCATCAGCGCATCGGACATCAGCGCGTGTCCTATGGAAACCTCCAGCACGTCGGTGATGCGCGCGAACATGGGCAG
>JAPULC010000396.1 GCA_027295305.1 Gammaproteobacteria bacterium | reverse complement strand
CAACAACTACCTCATGGTGCTCGATGAAGACCGACATGGCGTCAGAGACGAATATGGCGTCGGAGACGAGTATGTCGTCGGAGACGAGTATGTCGTTCGCTTCTGCAATCGCTTCAGCGAGGGCGACGACTTCCCGGGAATCGACCGCGAGCGTGAGCTCTCACACATCGAGCACGCAGGGGCGTTGACAGCGGAGCTCGTACACTTCGAGCTACCCGCCGGGCATATGATCACCCGCCGTGTGAAGGGACGTCATCCGCTTCCCGACGAGCGCCGGGAGGAGGATCTCGAGGCCTGCGCGGCACTACTGAAGCGTGTTCACGCGTTGCCGAGGGTCTCGTTTCATTACGATCCGTTCGAAGTGGTCCTGGATTACCTCAAGCGTGCGAGGCGTCTTGGAACCCGAGTCCCGCGACCATTCGAACGCGCTGCCGAAGAGCCCTGGCACAGCGAATCCACGCATTTCTGCCACAACGACTTCAACCCGTGGAATCTCCTCTTGGGAGACACCGATGCCCGAGTGCTCGATTGGGAGTGGGCGGGAACGGGAGATCCCTTCTTCGACGTGGCGGGTGTCGTCGTGACCCACGAGCTCACTCCTGAGGATGCGGACAAATTCCTCGAGCTCTACCTGGGCCAGGCTTCCGATGGGGCCATCAAGAGACGCCTCGCACAGGCGATCCGGCTGTATTGGCTGCGCGAGGGTGGATGGGCGCTCCTGCAAGTGGCCAGCGGCAATCGACGCCATGAGATCGCCCAGCAGCTCACAGCTGCGATCGAATACCTCGGACGGCCCTAGAGGAACCGCAAAAACCTTTCTTCGAAGCGTGTGTTTCTGGTGTGGGTTTTCGATTCCTATCGGATGCCCTCGAGATACTGCTCCAGCGTGCAAATACGCGTCTCGGTGCTCCCCTCGAGCTCCAGGAAGGGCCGTTGCAACTCAACCAGTGCGCTGAGGTAGAGTTGGTAGATGTCCTCTCGGTCGTGAGGGTTCTCTCGTAGCGGGTCTGGCTCCCAGGGCACCTCCGTACCGGTCAACAGATAGAGCCGTTTCGGTGCCTGGTGGAGGTGCTCGAGAATCCACGGATGGCAACGCCGGTAGCGATATTCCGACCAGATCTTGATCACCAGGAGATCGGTATCGAGCACCAGGGAGACCCGGCGGCGCTCGGCCTCCGCAACCCCCGCCTGCTCGAGCAACCACTGGTTACGCGCGATTTCCAGCAGATCGCTTTCCTCGTAGTGGGTGTGCTCGTCGAGGTAGGCGCGTGCGGCTTCCTCGACCCATGGAACCGACCAGCTCTCGGCAAGGGATCTCGCGAAGGTGGTCTTGCCCGTGGATTCCGGACCCACCACCGCCAGGATCAGTGGGTCGGTGCCGGTGTCAGCACCAGGTCTCTGCGCCACAGGAAGAATCCCTCCACCGCCATCGGGATGTAACCCAGATAGAGCAGCAGATAGAAGTAGTTTTTAGTGAGATAGAAGATGACGAGGTACGCCACGTCGATGACCAACCACAATACCCAGCTCTCGAGTTTCTTGCGCGCAGTGAGCCACATCGCACCGACACTCAGCACCGCGATGCTCATGTCGAGATAAGGCAGATCGGCGTCGGTGAACGCATCGAAAAGCGTGGCGAGAACAATGACCCCCACTGTCGAGAGACCAAGCACCACACTCATGACCTTCATGGATGTCATGGTCACGAGCAGGCGCTCTTCCCCCGCCCCGCGTCCGAAGATCCAGTGGTACCAGCCGTAGAGGTTCATCACCACGAAATACACGTGCAACAACACCTGGCCGTAGAGCCGGGCATCCACGAACAGGTACACGGAGATCACTGCATAGGTCACGCCGAGCGGCCAGGTCCATATGAGCTGCCGCATGAGCATCCAGACACACAAGAGCCCCGCGATCGCGCCGATAGCTTCCAGCTGATGGGCCGACGCGTAGGTCAGGATTTCGGCGATGATCTGGTCCACTAGGCCGCCAAGGGCACCTTATCCGAGTGTCCGCCAAGGGTGGGTCAAGCCCGGGAAGGCGCAACTCTGCCGAGGTGTTCCGTGATTTGCAAGGAGCGTCAGGTCTTGCCCGATACCGCCTTGCGGGGCTCGTCGGCCTGGATGATCTCGTAGGTGAAAAGCGCCTGCTTCTCGGGACTGCCCTCCTTGAGCCTGCGGTAGCAGGGGTAGTCGAGGATGAACGGAACCAGCTCGCCAATCAGCTCGAGGTGAGTCCCGAGCGGCGCTTCGTCCAACGGCACGAAGAACTTCATGGTAGATCCTTGTCCAAGAAACAGTGGCCGGTTGTGCAACAGTGTCAAAGCGCGAGAGCACGTCGATTGAAAGCGCCACTCACGAGGCTGATTAAAGCGGCAAATTCGTAAGCCCGCTGCCAGTAAAACTTGAAGAATCGTGGAGAAAGGATGGAGCAGTCAGACGAAAACGGTAAACTATTGTATTTAAAGCTAAACTCCCCTACGGCTGAGGGGCGGTGAAGATCCATGGCCAAGAACATTGCCATCGTCGAGGACGACCCGGATCAACGCGATAATTACCGCGATGCGATCACCAAGAAGGGCTACGAAGTCGTGGCCTATGCGAGCCGCGAAGAGGCTCTGAGGGGATTCGATGCATCGCTTCCCGATCTCGTTATCCTCGACATCATCCTCGGCGAGGAGGTGGACGCGGGATTCGAGCTGTGCCGCGACCTGCTCGCACGCTCGCCTTCGCTCCCCGTCATATTTCTGACCGAGCGCATCGATGAGATCGACAAGATCTCGGGTCTGCGTCTGGGTGCGTGGGACTATCTGCCGAAGCCCATCTCGCTGAAGTATCTAGCGGAGCGCATCTCTTCGCTTCTGAGAATCAGCGAGGCGCGCGCCGCCGGACAAGCGACACCTTCCAGCAGTCCATCGGCACGGCGTATCGGAGAGTTGGTGCTGGACCAGGAAGCGCTCCTCGTGTCCTGGAAGGGACAGACGATTCCCCTGTCCGGCACCGAATTTCGAATGCTAGCCAAGCTCGTGCGCGTCCCCGGGCATGCGGTTAGTTACGAGACCCTGATGAACGCAACGATGCAGAGCCTCGTGACCAACAACACGATCAATACTCACATGCGTAACATTCGCAAGAAGTTCGAGAAGATCGATCTGGGTTTCTCCTGTATTAAGAGCGAGTACGGATACGGCTATCGCTGGTCGACGCAATGAGGCGTCTGAGAATCCGCGGTCCACGCCTCGGCACCAAGCTCATGCTGCTGTCGTTGGCGCTGCTGACGGTACCCGTGATCAGCTACCGTCAGCTCGTGGAGATGGAATCATTTCTGATCGAGGGGCAATCCCAGGCACAGCTCCTGACGTCGGAAGGGATCTCGACGCTGTTCAACGGCCGCGAGGACCTCTTTTATGACCTGCCGGTGAATCTTGCCGATTACGAGGCGTTGTACGCTCATCCGCTGGAAGATCCCGTTCGCATCGATGGCCGCGACAACGACTGGGAGAAGCTCGAAAACCGCCGTCAACGCTTCGGCGTCGAGGAGTCGGAGTCGGTCCAAGAGGATGGGGTCTTCGATCTGATGCTCGGTGAACGCGCTGGTCAGCTCTACGCATTCTTGCGCATATTCGATGCCGACCGCGTCTATCGAAATCCGAATTATCTGCGTCTGGACAATTTCGACCACGTGCGTCTGAGCTTCACCGCCGCCGACGGCGGCGACGATAGAATTCTCATCACGTTGCAGGAACCCGGTGTGCCGACGGCCTATCACATGGATGAGGAATGGAAATTCTCCTCCGATGGTCAACCCGAGAATCGGGTGCAGGGTTACGTGGAGCAGACCGACTACGGCTATGCGCTCGAGTTTCGAGTGCCCCTGGCGATGCTCGGTTCACGCCGCCATTTCGGGGTTTCTGTGGTGGATGTCGACGATCCCGAGACGCGCGAGATTCGCACCATCGCACAGACCCTGCCAAAGGCCGGCAAGCAGAGCTTCAACCTCGTCGTGCTGCGTTCACCGGAGGTGCTGAACATCATTCAGGGACTTGGGTATTCCGGCGCTAGAATTCTGGTGATCGATGCCCAGAAACGGGTGCGCGCCGAAACCGGTAGCTATCGCACAGATCTCATGTCGACGAAGGCCACCGCCCCTGAGGGAAGTCGTTGGTTCGAGTTCGCCCAGCCCACGGTCCGCTGGATGTTCGACAAGCTGCCGCTGCTTTATCCCCACGCTTCGGTGCAGGAGTATCAGTTCGTCGGTGACGAGGTCATCAGCCGATCCCTCGAAGGAGTGCCGAACGCATTTCGCCGCCGCCTCGCCGATGGCGCAGAAATCATCATGGCCGCGCATCCGATCATCGCACGCAACGACATCATCGGAACGGTGGTGGTCGAACAGAACACCGATGACATACTCGCGCTGCAGCGCGATGCACTGGAGCAACTGATCGTCGTTTCCGTGTTGAGCGTGCTGGGCGTGTTCATCGCGATTCTCGCGTTCTCCATTCGCCTCGCCATGCGGATTCGCGGTCTTGTGACGGAGACCACCGAAGCCATCGACCAGCACGGACGGATGAAGACCAGCCAGCTCACGGGTGAGGTGTCATCCGGGGACGAGATCGGCGATCTTGCACGCAGCGTCTCCGGTATGTTGTCCAAGCTGCATCAGCACAATCAGTTTCTCGAGAACATGCCGCGAACGCTTCGCCATGAGCTCAACAATCCATTGAATGCACTCAGCACCTCGCTGCAGAACCTGGTCGAAGAGCATCCAGACATCGACGAGAGCAAGTATCTCGACTCGGCGAAGCGTGGCGTATTGCGCATCGGCTCCATCGTGCAGAACCTCGCAGACGCCGCGAGCCTGGAGGAGTCGCTCGGGGCCGAGGAACTCGAGCTTATCGACATAGAGGAGCTCATCGAGAACTATGTCAATAATTGCAGGCTGATCCATCCGAAAAGTGTTTTCGTTTTTCGAGGCACGGGCTCGCCGGTGTATGCCAACGTGGCCGACTACCGCATCGAGCAACTACTCGACAAGATCATCGACAACGCCGTCGACTTCCACTGGCCCGACAGCCCCATCAAGGTGCAGCTCGACGTGGATCGGGAATGGTTGCAGATCACGGTGGCGAACCGGGGTCCCACGCTCCCGGACGATCTCGAGCTGTTCGATTCGATGATCACACATCGAACCTCCGGCACCGATGCCCGATTGCATTTCGGTCTAGGGCTGTATGTGGTGCGCGTGATCGCCGAACATCATGGCGGCAGCGCACACGCTTCGAATCTCGCCGATGGAAGTGGTGTCGCATTGATGGTGCGATTGCCACTCGCCGAGACGATATCGCGCCACCGCCCGGTCTGGTCCTCGGGCTCCTCGACACTCAAGGCCATACCGAACTAGGTCTGTCCGGAAATTCGCCATCCGGGCGAATTTCCTCCGACGCTGCGGCGAAGCAAGTTCGCCTTCATCTTGGTGGTCTCCCACCGCGCTCCCAGGCCCTTGCTTTTTGCTGCGCGGTCTTCCGTAAAAGGCTCCGCAAAAAGCGGTCCTGCTTACGCCTGCCGCAAGGCTGGCGCGACATCCCTGTCCCGGACCCTCGTTCCTGTCCTTTTCCGGTCGGGAGCTAACTCGAGAGGAATTCTTTCGCCGGTCATGTCGTAGGGATGGTTATTTCGCAAGGGTGAACTCGGCTTCGATGCCGAGCTCGCCTTCGTAGCTCACCTGACCCATCTCGATGAGATAGACCACGGACGCGAAGACCGATTGCCCCGCGAAGGGATACATGAATTCAGGGAGATCCGAATACATCCCGGGAACCATCTCGCGAATCCTGCGTACCCCACGTCCGAGGCACTCAATAATCTGTCGCTCGCGCTCCCGTCGATGCTCGATGAAAGCCCGCACGTGCTTTTTCGTCTCGATCACCGACGGGCCGTGCGTTGGCCAATACAGGGCGTCCTCGCGATCGAGCAACAGCTCCAGGCTCGACATGTAGGACTTCATGTCGCCATCGGGGGGCGAGATGATGCTCGTCGACCACGCCATGATGTGGTCACCGGAGAACAGCGTCTGCTCCTCCTCGAGGCAATAGCAGATGTGATTCGACGTGTGGCCGGGTGTATATACGCACTCGGCACTCCAGTCGTCACCCTCGATCACGTCACCGTGACGTACCTCGACGTCCGGTGCGAACTCCATGTCCCCGCCCTCTTCCACTACGACACCCACTTCGAGCTTGCCGGCGCCGTGAGGGCCATAACCGTAAACCTTTGCGTCACAGTACTGCCGAAGAAGGCGGCACGCCGGCGAATGGTCGTTGTGTGTGTGGGTGACCAGCATGTGCGTGATCTCTTCGCCCTTCGTGGCTTCGAGAATCGCCTGCACGTGCTCATCCAACGCGGGACCCGGATCGATGACGGCAACCTTGCCTCGACCGAGAATGTAGGTACCCGTTCCGTGGAACGTGAACGGCGAAGGATTATGGGCAATGACGCGGCGTATTCGCGCCGACAGCTCAGCAACCTTGCCGTACTCGAACTCGAGTTCACGTCGATAAGGAATGCTCGATGTCACTTGGTCCCCCGCCATTGCGCTGCACCAGGAAGCCGCCGAGCATATGGCCGGCTCCATAGGAGCGTCAAGAAGGCCAGCTCTCGCGCTAGATGAAAAGCACGCCGCCGAGAATCGCAGCAACGACACCGAAGCCGAGCAGTAGATACACCCAGAGAGGCAATTCCTGTCGGCGCGCCAGCATTTTCTCGTCGGGCTCGAACAGAAACTCCACGCGCCCCATCTGAATCACGTCTCCTGGCTTCAGCTTCACGGTGTCGATGGGCTCGCCATTGACGAACGTACCGTTGGCAGAAAACAGATTCATCAAAGTAGTGCCCGCGGCGTTGACGATGACCTGTGCGTGACGTGACGACACGCTGGGTTCGCTCACCACGAGGTCACAATCCGTGGCACGCCCGAGGGTCATGCGTCCCCGATTCAACGTAAGCATTTCACCGGTCACCGGGGGGGTGAGGCCGAGCAGTCTCGGGAGCGCACCCTCGACCGTTAGAGGTTCGGTGGCTTCATCCCGAGCGGGTGGGAGACGCTGCGCCTCCACCTCCATCGTCGGCGGAATCTGCTCTGCATCGGTGACGGTGGGCAATTCCGGCGCCATGGCGATGGTCTTGAGCAACGGCAGCTCGTCGTCCTCGCCATCTCCAGGGTCACCATCGAGTTCGATGAGGCTGCTCTCCTCACTCCCCTGCTCGTTCATCAGCTTCTCGAGCTCCGCGAGGTCGGTCACCTCGGTTTTCGCGAGATCTTCTTCCGCGTCTGCATCCGCGTGCTGTGCCGAGGCATCGCTCTCCGGGGCACGCGGCACCTCGGGGTTCTCTGCGGTGGCGAACGGATCGAGCGGCTGGGGTTCTGCGATCGCGTTCGCGGACCCCTCCACGGCAGGCCCCGATTCGGGTGTCACCGATGCGTTCGGTGACGACCCGAGCGGCTCATCGGCCCGTATTACCGTGATTCCCGACTCCACGGTGGCGGTCTTGCCATAGACACGAAAGCTCGCTTCGTCGAAACGCACGTGGTCGCCGTGGTGAAGGCGGACGGCGCCCCAGATGCGCTGACCGTTCACATAGGTGCCGTTGGCGGATCCGAGGTCCTCCAGATAGACCTCGTCGCCGATGGGATGCAGCCGCGCGTGGGCTCGTGAGATGTGGCCTTCCTTGATCACGATATCACTATCATCGGAGCGCCCTACCGCGATGATCCGACTGATTATCACCTGCTCTCCGGAGTGCTCGCCTTTTTCACCCTCGAGCTCCCAGCGTATGGCGCTCACCCGGGCAATGGTGGCTTCGTCATCGTCGTCGACGATGCACATGGATGTATCGCCGATGGAGATTTCGTCGCCTGGCTTCAGCCCGAACGGCACCGACAGCGGCTTTCCGTTCACCTCGATGGATCCGCGGCCCTGCACCGGCACGAGTCTCGAGCCGCGCTCATCGGTCTCTATGCGGGCATGATGATCGGCAATGTGTTCCCCCCCGACGATGACGTCATTGTCGATGTGACGACCCATGGTGATGACCTTCCGCAGGGTTTTGTCCTGCGGCGGCGTGGAGTTGATTCTCACCACCCACATGGCATTCAGGAGGACGAAGCAGCTTCTACCGTGGCCGGAGCACCCGTGGATTCCCATTCCCGCAGAAGCTGAATCCACGTCTGGTCACCGGGGCGCAGCTCGAGCGCACGGCGGATATAGTCTTCCGAAGCTTGATCGAGCCCGACTTCGCGGGCTTCAACGGCAATCTCGGCAAGGCGAGTCGCCACCTCAAAAAGTGCTTCCTTTGCGCCGCGGTGATCGGGCTGCAGGTCCAACACCGAATTCAAGTAATGACTCGCGCTATCGTCGACGGGACGACTGAGGAGTCCACGCGCGAGTCTGTCCTGCGCACTGCCGAAGAGCTCTTCCAGTTGCGTCTGTTTTTCCTGCGCCGCCCCAACGTCCCGGCGCAAGGCCACCACCTCGGCTTGACTGCGCAAGTAGCGGCTCGATTCGCTGAGTCGCGCCTGCGCCGTGTCAAGCTCACCCCGTCCAAGGGCCCGGCTGCCGGATTGGGCGATCGCAATGACCGCACGCCGCAATGCGGTGCGCGCCTCCTGCATGCTGCCATCCAGCTCGAGCACCTCGTTGAAATCACGGGCTGCGCGACCGGCATCGCCTTTCGCCATGAGCTTGCGCCCATCGCGCATCAGCCGTTCGATGCGTCCGGCTCTCGCCCGTGTGGTTGCGATGGCTTCGCCGACATTGTCGAGCTCGTTATGAACCAGCGAAAGTGCGAGGGCATCCTCGAGAATCGCCTCCGCACCGTCGAGATTCCCGTTGTTCACTGCATCGAGCGCCTCGGCAGCATAGCTCACAGCAGCCGCTTCGAGCCCACGCTGGGCGTCGGGATTGTCGGGCGAACGCGTAAGCACCTGACGATAGGCCATCACCGCCTCAGGGCGTGGAAGCGTCCCGGCCTGTTGCAAAAGCCGCTGAACGCTGAGCTGTGCGTTGGCATCGGCCGCAAGTTCCGCGAAGCGAAGGTCCCTTGGAAAGATCGCGAGTCCGATGCCGACGAGGCGCTGTCCTTCCGCGAGCCCACCCTGGCTCACGGCTTCGCGGGCAGCAATCAAAATCGAATTGGCGAGCAATGCAAGACCATTCCCTGCCTCCACACTGGCTGGATCGAGAACCAGAATTTGACGGTATACGGTTCCAAGAGCCGCGGCATTGCCGAGGGGATCCGCGGCGAGGGCACGGGCGTTCACCAGCAACGCCGCCAAATCTTGCTGCCCCACCCCCTGCGGCTGGCCCGTTGGGGGGCCGACCTGCACAGGCGGAAGGATTCCAACGTCGGTGGGAGTCGGATCCACTGAGGTCCGCGGCGGGGTCTCGACCACTGGAGGCGGTTGCACACCCGCAATCGCAGTGGTGTCCGTCGGTGGCGGCGAACCGTCTTCGAATAGTTCAGGCAGGTAGGGTCGGGCGATATCCGCGAGCCAGGGTGGTGCACCCTCCAGGGCCACGTAGGCTCCCGCCGAGGCCAGAAGCGCAATGACAACGCCTGCTGCGACCCACGCGAGAGGTGCCGATCGCGACTGCGCGGTGGTGGTTTCCGGGGTGAATCGCGGATCTACCGAAGGTGTGCTGCGCTCGCCGGATCGCCTGACGGCTTCGATCTCCGCGGTGTCGATGATCTCGGTCTTCACGGGTCCGGCCGGCAGGGATTCGTTGCGTTCGAGCTCCTCCATGTACTCGATGACCTCGAGCCCGCTCTGGAAACGCTCCTCCGGCCTCTTTGCGAGAAAACGATCGAGGTACGGCTGGAACATTGCCAGCTCCCCCTTCAACTCTGGCACCGGATCGGTAATGTGGCGGATACCGATGGCGACGGCGGAGTCGGCCTTGTACGGAACGTCGCCGGTGAGCATCTTGTAGAACAGCACGCCCAAGCTGTAGATATCGGAACGGCCATCGAGCTCTTTGCCTTCCGCCTGCTCCGGGCTCATGTAATGCGGCGTGCCGATCACCGAGCCGAGGCGGGTCATCTGTGTCGAGGAATCCGCCGCCCTGGCGATGCCGAAGTCGGACAACACCGCCGAGCCTTCCAAGCGAAACAGGATGTTCTCGGGCTTGATGTCGCGATGGATGTAGCCTTTTCCGTGGGCGAAGTTCAGCGCCCGAGCGATGTCCTTGGTGATCTCGAATATCTCCGGCAACTCGAGCCCCTGGCGCAGCTTGGGATTGAGTTCGCCCCCCTCGAGGTATTCCATGGCGAGAAAGTGAATGTTGTCGTTCACCCCCACGTCGTAGACCTGAACGATATTTGGGTGGGAAAGCTGGGCGACGATGCGCGCCTCGCGAAGAAAGCGCTTGCCAAAGGTGGGATCCGCCACCAGGGCCGCGGAGAGGACCTTCACCGCGACCTCTCGGTCGAATTTCTCCTGGATCGCGAGGTAGACGATTGCCATCCCGCCGCGCCCAAGCTGACGAATGATGCGGTAGCCAGGAATCTCGACACTCATGGCCGTTCCGATCCACCCAGTTCCTTCATCTCACCCGTGATCAGATGGCCCAGCACGAAACGCCCCTCCGGCACATGATGGGTGCCATCCAGGCTCACCGCCCATCCCATCCCGTGCGCCAATCCATCGACACAGCGCTCACCGGGAAAGAACCATTCCCGCCCATCGAGCTCGAGTCGACAATCTTCGCTGCGCGCGATGGTCCGTGACTGCACCAGCGCTCCGGCGGCCCATCGCTCATAGGCCATGGTTCCATCTATTTTAATGTAGACCCCGGCGCCGTCGCGCTGATTGCTCAGGAATCGTCCCCGAAACAGCCCCCCATCGGCCAGGTAGAACGTCCCTTGGCCTGCCCGCTCGTCGTCGACGAACTCGCCAACGTAGCGATCGCCATTCGGCCACACGAACTCGCCCCAGCCAGACCTGACACCCTCCTTGAATCGGCCGGTGTAGCGGCGCTCGTCGGACCAGCGGAAAACCCCCTCCCCGGTCTTGATGCCGTCCTCGAAGTCACCCTCGTAGACATCGCCATCGCTCCACCGATAGATACCGTGACCGGTGCGTCTACCCGCGATGAAATCACCCTCGTAGCTGTCGCCCGTCGCCCAGGTGTACTTGCCCTTACCGGTCAGCAGATTGTTGTCGACCTGACCTTCGTAAACGTCGCCGTTGGGCCACTGGAACACACCGAACCCGGTACGCTGGTCATCGAGGTAGTCACCGGTGTAGCGACGTCCGTCCACCCACACGAAGGTACCGCTGCCCTGCATGCGGTTGTTGACGAACGCCCCCTCGTAACGGTTGCCCGACGCCCATGTGTACGTACCGCGTCCCGTTCTCACCTCCCCCAAAAACTCCCCCTCGTAGGTGTCGCCGTTGGGCCAGGTGTACGTACGCGTCTCCGTCACAGCGGCATCGCCGACACGCGAGACTACGATCAACGCGATCGCCAGCAACGCGACGTGAGACCAATGCAGGTCGATGGCCAAAACCAAACTAATTCAATGTGTTATATCGAAGATATGCAGCGTTGTTTGACTTTAGCTCAAATCGCATCCCAAGAGAATGGATCAAGCGCGCTCAAAGGTGGTTGCATAACGCTCACGCAGCACGTTTTTCTGGACCTTGCCCATGGCATTGCGCGGCAGCTCGTCGATGAACGCCACGCGCTTTGGAAGCTTGAATCCGGCGATGTGCTCGCGCAACGCTTCGATGATGCTCTCCTCGCCGGGACTTGCCCCCGGCCCCGCCTTGACGATCGCAACCACCGCCTCGCCCCAATCGGGGTGGTGAACGCCGATCACTGCGGACTCGTCTACCCCTGGTAGCTCGTCGATCAGTAACTCGATCTCCTTCGGGTAGACGTTGAGACCGCCGCTGATGATCAAGTCTTTGTCCCGCCCCACGATTCGCACCACCCCCCCTGCATCCTGCGTCGCAACATCGCCGGTGATGAACCAGCCGTCATCGGTGAAGGACTCCGCCGTCTTGTCCTCCATCCTCCAATAACCGCGAAACACGTTGGGTCCTCTGATCTCGAGCACTCCCGGCTCTCCGGATGGCGCAAGCGCGCCGTCCTCCCCCCGTACGCGGGCTTCCACATCGGCCAGCGGTGGCCCCACCGCGCCGGCCTGCCGGGGACCCGCGATGGGATTCGATGTGATCATCCCCGCCTCGGTCATGCCGTAGCGCTCCAGAATCGGCTGCCCGACACGCTTCTCGAATTCACGAAACGTCTCGTCACGAAGCGGCGCGGAACCCGAGATGAACAGTCGCATTCCACTGCATCGCTCCCGGGTGAAACGCGAATCTGCAAGAAGGCGCGTGTAATACGTCGGCACCCCCATGAACACGGTAGCCCGCTGGAAGGCCTCCAACACCGTATCCACGTGGAAGCTCTCGAGAAAGATCATCCTGGATCCGCCGAGCAACGCACAATGCAGCGCAACGAACAAGCCGTGCACGTGATAGATGGGTAACGCATGAACCAGCACGTCACGCTCGCGCTGCCAATCCCACGCCTTCAACAGCGTGAGCGCATTGGAGCTCAGGTTCGAATGACTCAGCATCGCACCTTTCGAACGTCCGGTGGTACCCGACGTGTAGAGGATGGCCGCAATGTCGTTGTCTTCCCTGGTGGCTGTGTCGAACTCCTTCGACTCGGTTTCACTGCGACCCGCCAGACCGTCGTCGTCGAACAGCGTCAGCACGTGGGAATGCTTCACCTCGAAGCGTCGAGTGGGCTCCACTACCACGAGGGTCGGCGACGCATCGTCGAGGAAGTACGCCATCTCGCTCGCGGTGTAGGCGGTGTTGAGCGGCACGTAAATCGCGCCGGTTCTCAGGCACGCAAGATAGAGCAACACGGCCTCAGCGGATTTTTCCACCTGCACGAGCACCCGGTCCCCAGGGGTGACGCCCAGGCGTGCAAGTGCATGGGCGTACCGAGCGCTCGCGTCCATGAGCTCACTGAACGTGTACGACACCGCCGCACTCTCGAGAAACACGCCCTGGCGGTTCCGAGGCAGGTTGTCTTCGAAGTGCTCAAACAGGTTCGTCATGTTCGACCCGAACAATCATGGGATGGGGCGAATCTGGATGGCATCGATGCCGCTCCCGGCAATCACGTCCGAGATCACCACGACCTTTTCACCCACCTCGAATGCCTCGCGATCCTTCATCACCTTGAAAGCGGTCTGCAAGGTCTTCTCCGGATCGCTGGAAAACGCCGTGCGATGACTCACGAGATTGCGGTTCATCATGAGCCTGCGACGTGTCTGGCTGTCATTCGTGAAAGCGTAAATGCGCGCGCGTTGCGGGTGACAGTTCGTAACATGGTCAGCCATGAAACCGCGACGCGTGATCACCACGACGGCGCGAGCGCCGAGCGATTCGGCCAGGCGCACCGCGGAGAACGCAAGCTGTTGCTTGTCGCTATCGAGCTCCAGTGCAGCCGTGAAATCGAGTCCCGGAAATTGCTCACTGGTGCGAGCAATTCGGTCGAGTTGCTCGACGCAGCGCGCGGGATACTTACCTATGCTCGTTTCTCCAGACAGCATGACGGCGTCTACTTCCTCGTACACGGCGTTCGCTACGTCGGTCACCTCCGCACGGGTCGGAATCGGATTGCTGATCATCGACTCCAGAAGGTGTGTCGCAACGATCACGCGACGTCCACGTTCACAACACGTGCGAACGATGCGTCGCTGCACGTTCGGCAAGTCTGCGAGATCGATCTCGACGCCGA
>JAPULC010000395.1 GCA_027295305.1 Gammaproteobacteria bacterium | reverse complement strand
GCGAGCCGCCCTGTTGCTCGCTACTGAACCTGCAGAGAAGGTGAACGGCCGGGTGACCTACAGCCAGCAAATTCTCGGTGAGTTCGGCTTGATCGACGATGCCAAGGGTGGCGGTGTGGATCGTGTGGGATCGGGCTACTCCCAGATCTAGTGGTGACACAAGTGAGCGTCAACGTCCACGCGTCTAACCGTCCCGACGCTTCCCATTTGCGAGCTATCGCCGTCTAATCCTTCCCACTCATAGGCCAATGCGGAGGGACTTCGGATGAGGCTGACCTCGTGGACGGCGTTGTGGATTCTCGTAGGGTGTGTCGGCGCCGTCGCTGATGAGCAGGCGGTCATGACACCGGCGGGTGAACTCGAGTGGAAACGCGAAGGCGGTCCCCCGTTTGCACAAGCGTGGATCGAAGAGGACGGGTCCCACGGCCGGTTTGTTCGGTTTCCGCCGGGCTTTTCGTCGCCCGTTCACATCCACACCTACGACTATCACGGGATCGTTGTGCAAGGCGTGATGGACAATCCGATGGGCGATGCGGTCGACGCTATCGACCTACCCTCGGGTTCAGCTTATTTCGTACCCGCCAAGTCGGTGCATCGGACGCGTTGCATCAGTGATACGCCGTGTCTGTTCTACGTCCATCAAGACGCGCCGTTCGACCTGATTGTGGTTGTGGATCCGCGCTGAGTGCTACCGCCCGTGTCCCGCCACCGGCGATAGCGCCACTGCGAAAAACGCCGGGCATTGCTTCGGCTAAAGCTCAGCACAGGTGAGCCCGGCGTCTTCGCGTCGAAGCTGTGGATCCCTATTGGTAGTCAGACAGTTGCTCTGCGATCTCCTCCGGTGTGGTGCGAGGCTCGAATCGAGCCACGACTTCGCCGTCGCCATTCACCAGAAACTTGGTGAAGTTCCAGGCAATGTCCTCTTTGCCTTCGGGTCCCGGCTGTGCCTCCTTCAGGAATTTGTAGAGATCGCACGTGCCGTCGCCGTTCACCTCGATCTTGGCGAACATCGGGAAGTCCACTTCGAACTTCGAGGTGGCAAACTCCAGGATCTCCTCATTGGTCCCGGGTTCCTGGGCGCCGAACTGATTGCAGGGGAATCCCAGGACGGTGAGGCCGTCTGCCTTGTTATCTTCATGCAGCGTACGCAACCCGGCGTACTGGGGCGTGAGGCCTCACTGAGTAGCGAGATTGACGATCAGGCAGGCCTGACCCTTGTATTGGTCGAACCCCAGGCGCTCGCCGGTGATCGAATCCATCTCGAGATCGTGAAAGCTCGACATCTGATCTCTCCTTTTGTTTTGTTTCGAGCGCGCTGGATCATAGACGATCTCGTCGCCTGCTGCCCAGGTGGGCGGCAGCGGCGAAAATTGGAAAGTTTTGGGCGGTCGCGGCGCCGCCTCAGGCCGCAACAGAAGGCCGGGCACTTGGTGCCCGGTTTCCGTTTTAGACCTTAGCCTGGGTGGGTCCGGTCAGCGGCGAGAGCTTCGCGAGTCCCGGGATCGCGTTTTCGAGCACTTCGTCCACCTGATCCACGAGGATGAACTGCATCTCGTCGCGTGCCTGATCGGGGAGCTTTTTCAGATCGTGCTCGTTCTCTCTGGGCATGATGATGGTACGGATCCCTGCACGATGAGCAGCGAGGATCTTCTCCTTGATGCCACCAACGGGCAGGACCAGTCCCGACAACGTGATTTCACCGGTCATGGCAATGTCGTTGCGCACCGGCAGGCCGGTGTAAGCGGACGTCAAGGCCGTCGCCATGGTCACACCCGCGGACGGTCCGTCCTTGGGCACTGCGCCTGCCGGCACATGGATGTGTACGCCGTTGTTGCTGATCGTGTCGGGGTCGATGCCGAGCTTGCGCGCTGCCGACCAGATGTGACTGCGGGCAGCCCGTGCCGACTCCTGCATCACGTCGCCGAGATGTCCGGTCAGAATCACCTTCTCGTCCTTCTGCACGAGGGCCGCTTCCACGTAGAGCACATCGCCGCCGGCTTCGGTCCAGGCGAGGCCCGCGGCCACACCCGGTGGCATGTCCCGACGTGCCTTCTCGGGAAAGAATCGCTCGGGACCCAGGAGTTCCGTCAGCGACTTGTCGTCGACCTTCGGTGGCTGTTCATCCTCGAGGATCCGTCGCGTGACCTTGCGCGCGAGGCGACCGATGGTGCGCTCGAGCTCACGCACTCCCGCTTCGCGGGTGTAGCGCTGGATGATGTGCATGAGCACATCGTCGCCGACCTGAAACTGCGTCTCATCAAGCCCTGCTTCCTTGCGTTGACGCGGCGTGAGATAGCGCTTCGCGATCTGAAGCTTCTCCGCGTGGCTGTACCCCGATAGCTCCAGGAGCTCCATCCGGTCGAGGAGCGCTCGCGGAATGGTCTCGAGCGAATTGGCGGTCGTGATGAAGAAGACCTTCGAAAGATCGAAGGGCAGGTTCAGATAGTTGTCGCGAAATTCGAAGTTCTGCGACGGATCGAGGATCTCCATGAGCGCCGCTGTGGGGTCGCCCCGGAAATCGCGGCCGAGCTTGTCCACCTCGTCCAACATGATCAGCGGATTGTTCGCACCCGCACGTCTCACGGCCTGAAGAATGCGGCCAGGCATGGCACCGATATACGTGCGGCGGTGTCCGCGAAGCTCGGCTTCGTCATGAAGTCCGCCGAGAGAGAGCCGTTCGAACTTACGCCCGATGGCGCGTGCGATGGATTGACCCAGCGATGTCTTGCCGACGCCGGGAGGGCCCACGAAGCACAGAATCGGCGCCTTGGCCTCCGGGTTCATCTTCATGACGGCCAGGAACTCGAGGATCCGCTCCTTCACGTCCTCGAGACCGAAGTGATCCTCGTCGAGAATCTCGTGCGCCTTCTTGAGATCGAGATCATCCCCGGTGCTCACTTTCCAAGGCAGCTCGAGGATCAGCTCGAGATAGGTGCGTGCCACCTGAAAGTCTGCGGCATTGGCCGACATGCGTTCCATGCGCTTGCATTCGCGCTCGGCTTCCTCGCGCACGAGCTCGGGCAGATCGGCTTCTTCGAGACGCCGTCGTAGCTCGGCGGCTTCCGCCGCTTCCGGGCTCTCCTCGCCGAGGGCCTGCTCGATGGCGCGCTTTTGCGTGCGCAGCACGTGCTCTTTTTGCTGCTGCTCCATGTCGCTCTGGGCTTGGGTTGCGATCTCCTTACGAAGCTCACTCACCTGCAGCTCATGGGTGAGGGTGGAGTGCATGCGCCGCATCAGGTCGAGGGTCGTCTCTGCCTCGAGGATTTTCTGCTGGTGGTCGACCTCGAGGCTTGCGAGGGATGCGATTCGATAGACCTGCAACACCGGGTCTTTCAAGCTCTCGACGAGCTGATGGAATACGCGAGCCCCGCTCGTGGGATCGAGCACCTGGGCGATCTTGCGTGCGGTGTCGAGGATTTCGCGCACCAGCGCATCCACCTCGGCCCCGTCCCCTGCCAGCTCGGGCAGGAAGGTACACCCTGCGCGCATGTAGGGTTCGTTCTGCACGGCCTCGCCGATCCTGACACGCTGCATGCCCTGCACCAGCACTTGCGCGCCGTTCTCGCCACGCTCCATACGGCGGATCGTGACCAGTGTGCCGACATCAAAGAGGTCTTGCCGACTCGGCTCTTCCGTATCCGGGTCGCGTTGCGCCACGGTGATGAAGACCTTGTCATCGTCGTTGCCTTCTTCTACGGCAGCCTCTACGGCCGCGAGAGATTTCTCACGGCCCACGGCCAGAGGCACCGCCAGCTGTGGGTAGACGACGGTGTTCTTCAGTGGAAGAACCGGATAGGTGGTTTGCTTTTCGGCCATCAGTCCATTTTCGAGTTCTGAATTGAAACGTGAATGGAGGCACCGTCGCGAATTTCAATGCCATGGCGTGGCACGCCGCAGGCTGGTTGGGGCGTGGCTTTCATGGCCCGTACACCCAAGCATAGATGATCTGATCGGCGCCCCCGGTGGAGGGGGCTGAGCCTGGGGGATTCCTCACGATCGAGTCTCATTCCGCCGGTTGCCGCCAGAAGGGGGTCGGATGGCACCATAGTGCCGGCGGGCCGGGCCTACAAGCCGCCCATGAGGTCCCGTCCGAAGATTGCGCGGGATGTGAATTTCTGGACGAGAGCTGGTTGGGGGTCAGGTGGTCACGGAATCGGCCATCTGCAGCATGGCATGGAGGAGCACGTTGCAACCGGCGGCCAGGTCAGGCAGCGCGGCGTTCTCCAATTCGTTGTGGGATAGCCCGCCCTCGCAGGGGACGAAGATCATGCCCGCGGGCGCAACGCTCGCGACGTGAACCGAATCATGCCCTGCGCCGGAGAACATCTCCCGGGCACCATAGCCGAGCATCTCCGCCGCTTGCTTCACGGCGAGCACGCACCCGGAATCGAATTCGACTGCTGCCGCGCGCCACTCCTCGCGCACCTCGCTGCCGAGATCGTGCCTCGTGCAGATCTCACCAACGATTTCCCTGAGGCGCCCCTCGAGGCGGTCGAGCACGCTCTGTTCCGGATGGCGCATGTCTACGCTCAACACGACCCGCTCGGGCACGGTATTGCGCGAGCCGGGCTCTACTCGCATGTCGCCGAACGTGACCCGTCCCCAGGGTTGCTCAGCGGCGATCATCTCGTAGAGCTGGCTGACGATGGTTGGCACTGCGCGAAAGGGATCTCTGCGTCCTTCCATCGGCGTGGGCCCTGCGTGACAGGCCTCGCCATGGATCACCACGTCGAACCAATTCATGCCCTGGACACCCGACACGATGCCGATGCATTTGCCCTCGCGCTCGAGAATGGGTCCCTGCTCGATGTGGGCCTCGAATGCGGCGCGCAGCGGCCGAGCCCGCGCTGGGGCGTCCCCGCGATACCCAATCTGCTCGAGCGCTTCGCCCTGCGTGATTCCGGCTTTATCGGTTCTGGCGCACGCGAAGTCGAGATCGTAGACCCCCGCCCAGACTCCCGAGCCCACCATGGCAGGCGCAAAGCGGCAACCTTCTTCGTTCGTCCACACCACGACTTCCAGCGGCGCATCGGTGCGCAGGCCTTGATCGTTGAGCGTGCGCATGACCTCGAGCCCGGCGAGAACACCGTAGACGCCGTCGAATTTTCCGCCGGTCGGTTGGGTGTCGAGATGAGACCCCGCTATTACCGGTGGCAACGCGTCGTCGCGTCCAGCACGACGGGCGAAGATGTTGCCGATGCTATCGACGCTGACTTCGAGCCCGGCATCGCGGCACCAGCGGACGTAAAGATCGCGTCCCCGACCGTCCTCCGGCGTCGCCGCCTGACGGTTGCAGCCACCGCGCGGGGTCGCTCCGATCTCGGCCATTTCCATGAGACTCGCCCAGAGGCGGTCCCGATCGATTCGAATCGGTGAGTGGGGTTCAGACATAGCGGTCCCTTGAAATCTCCGATGGCGTGATCAGTCCCCGGAATACTGCACGCAAGCCTGAAGATTACGATCGCAGCAGATCTTCGGATCCGAGCCGCGACCGAAGCACAGCAGCTTCCCCGAGTGGCCGGGGACGGGCTTCGAGATGTGGCCCTGTACGACGTCCGGCGAGAGGCATCGCAAGTCGCGGCTGCGAGGCTTTTTCGCGCCGAAGTCGCCCCCCATGTAGGAGCGCAGATCCCACCAATTGTCGGCAATGTACTGTGAGATCGAGCGGCAATCGCCGGCGCCGGCCCCGCCGCTTAGGGCCGCCGAGGCGGGCGGGGGCAGAGCCAGGGCCAGGAGCAGTAAAATCGGCGTCACGACCGTCGTCTTCATC